>NZ_JBFUGT010000055.1:0-37392 GCF_056402775.1 Rhodococcus sp. P3_B8 | reverse complement strand
GATTCGAACTTCATCCTCTTCGGCGTCAGCGCGCTCGTCGCCGCACTGCTGCTCACCGTGATCTGGCGACGCTTCCCCTCCCCCACGTGAGTGCCGCCGTGTGCCCCGGCACGCATTGCCACTCACATGCCCCGAACGCACGAAACGAAGGAACTGTCATGTCGAATCTGCAGGACGCACGCATCATCATCGCCGGAGGCGGGATCGGCGGCGCGGCCAACGCCCTGGCTCTCGCCCGGAAGGGCGCGAACGTCACGTTGTTCGAACGTGCCTCCGAGTTCGGTGAGGTCGGCGCCGGACTGCAGGTCGGACCGCACGGCGCCCGCATCCTCGACTCCTGGGGCGTACTCGACGACGTTCTCTCCCGGGCCTTCCTGCCGAAGAACATCGTGTTCCGCGACGCCGTCACCGCGGAGGTGCTCACCACGATCGACCTCGGCACCGAGTTCCGTGCCCGCTACGGCGGACCGTACTTCGTGACCCATCGCAGCGACCTGCACGCGACCCTCGTCGACGCCGCGCGGGATGCGGGCGCCGAACTGCACACGGGCGTCACCGTCACCGACGTGATCACCGACGGTGACAGGGTAATCGTCAGCACCGACGACGGCCGCACCCACGAAGCGGACATCGCGCTCGGCATGGACGGCCTCAAGTCCCGGCTGCGGGGGAAGATCTCGGACGACGAGCCCGTGTCGTCCGGCTACGCCGCCTACCGGGGCACCACCCCGTACCAGGACGTGGAACTCGACGAGGACATCGAGGACGTGGTCGGCTACATCGGACCGCGGTGCCACTTCATCCAGTACCCGCTGCGCGGCGGCGAAATGCTCAACCAGGTCGCGGTGTTCGAATCGCCCGGTTTCAAGAACGGAATCGAGAACTGGGGTGGACCCGAGGAACTCGAACAGGCCTACGCGCACTGCCACGAGAACGTCCGCCGCGGGATCGACTACCTGTGGAAGGACCGCTGGTGGCCGATGTACGACCGCGAGCCGATCGAGAACTGGGTGGACGGGCGGATGATCCTGCTCGGCGACGCAGCGCACCCGCCACTGCAGTACCTGGCCTCGGGAGCGGTGATGGCGATCGAGGACGCCAAGTGCCTCGCCGACTATGCCGCCGAAGACTTCTCCACGGGCGGAAACTCCGCGTGGCCGCAGATCCTGAAGGAGGTCAACACCGAACGCGCACCGCGCTGCAACCGCATCCTCACCACCGGACGCATGTGGGGTGAGCTGTGGCACCTCGACGGCACCGCCCGCATCGCGCGCAACGAACTGTTCCGCACCCGCGACACGTCGAGCTACAAGTACACCGACTGGCTGTGGGGGTATTCGTCCGATCGCTCGTCATAACCGCTTCCATGCCGGAATGGTTCGGCAGACTGGGAGCGTGACCCTCAACCTGGTGCAGACCCGTGTGTGGCGCGATGGCGAGTGCGTCGGCAAGGATTTCCCGCTTGCCGACGTGTCCGAACAGGTGAAGGACGAGAATGCGCTCGTGTGGGTCGACCTGTGCGACCCCGACCACGAGTGCCTGACCGAGCTTGCGGCCGAGTGGTCGCTCGATCCGAACGCCATCGAGGATGCCGTCGCCCGAGGTGAGCGGCCGAAGGCGACGCGCTATGCGGGCCATGCGTTCGTGACCGCGTACGCCACCTGGTTCGAGACCGACGACGTCAGCACTCTCGGCGTCCTCGATTCTCGGCTTCGGCTCAGCCGCGTCTCCGCGTTCGTGGTGTCGAACGGGATCATCACGGTGCGGCGGGACGATCGATTCGACATGTCGCAGGTGGTGGAGCGCTGGGAGGAGGACCCCGCACTGCTCACACCGGGTTCCGGCGCACTCGCGCTCCTGCACGGACTGCTCGACGCCATCGTGGACGGGCAGTTCGAGACGATCGAGACGATCGACGACGCGATCGAAGCGCTCGAGGAGGGCTTGTTCGACGAGTCCGCGCGGACCCGGGAGATTCAGCAGCGCACGTACCGGCTGCGGAAGGAACTGGTGCAACTGCGTCGCGTCGTGCTTCCGATGCGGGAGGTGGTGGGCGCAGTCATGCGCGGGCGGGCCGAATCCCACCGCGACAAGTCGCCGGTTCTCGACAGCTTGTACACCGATCTCTACGACCACGTGACGCGCGCCGCGGAGTGGACGGAGTCGTTGCGCGACATGGTGGTGACCGTCTTCGAAACGAATCTGTCGCTCCAGGATGCCCGGCTCAACACCGTCATGAAGAAGCTCACCGGATGGGCGGCCATCATCGCGGTTCCCACGGCGGTGACCGGGTGGTTCGGTCAGAACGTCTTGTTCCCCGGAGTCGGGCAGCTGTCGGGGATGATCGCCAGCACCATCGTGATCGTGACGTCGGCCACCCTGCTCTACATCCTGTTCCGCCGACGCGACTGGCTGTAGTCGGGACGGACAGCCCTCAGGGCGCCGTCTTCGCTCCTGGCGACCCGGTCTCGCCCGCGGGAACGGCGGCGGCCTCGCTCATCAGGCGGGTGATCTCGGCACGGTCGGCGTCACCGGGCAGCCCCCAGCCGGTCCGGTAACCGTAGAGGTCGGCGAGCGTGATCGAATGCCGGTTGCCGTCCGCGACCTCGACGTCCGACGCGGTGATCAGGCCCGGGTGCGCGACACCACACGCCTCGGCCACCTTGAATACGTCCCGGCGCAACGCCCGCAGGTAGTTCGCGGCCCGGACCGATTTGATGCCGGCGTCGAGTCCGTGTGCGAGCCAGTGATTTTGCGTCGCAACACCCGTCGGGCACCGATCGGTGTGGCACTTCTGCGCCTGGATGCACCCGACCGCGAGCATCGGCTCACGCGCCACATTGATCAGGTCACATCCGAGCGACATCGCCGCCACGGCATTGTCGGGCAGGCCCAGCTTGCCCGAGCCTATGAACGTGATGCCGTCGGTCAGACCGGCTTCCGCGAACTTGGCGTACACGCGCGCGAAGCCGCTACGGAACGGCAACGAGACCGCGTCGGTGAACACCAGCGGCGCAGCGCCGGTACCGCCCTCACCCCCGTCGATGGTCACGAAGTCGACACCCCGCCCGGAGTTGCTCATCGCGTCGACGAGCAGGTCCCAGAACGTCGGGTCGCCGACTGCGGACTTGATCCCGACCGGCAGCCCCGTCTCGGCGGCCAGGAGCTCCACCCAGTCGAGCATGCTGTCGACGTCGCGGAAGGCCGTGTGCCGGGACGGGCTGATGCAGTCACGGCCCTCCGGTACGCCTCTGATCTCGGCGATCTCCGGTGTCACCTTCGCCCCGGGCAGGAGACCCCCGAGGCCCGGTTTCGCGCCCTGGCTGAGTTTGATCTCGATGGCCCGCACCGGCGCCGACTCGACGAGCGCCCGAAGCCGCGCCAGGTCGAACCGGCCGTCCTCGTCGCGGCAGCCGAAATACGCGGTCCCTATCTGGAAGATCAGGTCTGCGCCGTTCCGGTGGTATCGGGAGATTCCACCCTCGCCGGTGTTGTGCAGGCAATCGGTGGCAGCGGCACCACGGTTGAGAGCGACCACGGCCGCGGACGACAGCGCCCCGAAACTCATCCCCGAGATGTTCACGATGGAGCGCGGGCGGAAGGCATGCGTCCGGCCGCGGGCGGCACCGAGCACCTTCGCCGACGGAATCGCGACATGTTCGTCGGCATGCGGCATCGCCGAGGGAGGAATCTCCGAGAACGTCCGGTGCTTGATGATGGTGTAGCCGTCGGTGAACTCGATGTCGTTGTCCGTACCGAACCCGAACGTGTCGGTCACCCGCTTCGACGACGCGTACACCCAGCGACGCTGGTCCCGGGTGAAGGGACGTTCCTCGTCGTTGCCGGTCGTAATGTACTGCCGGAGTTCCGGGCCGAGCGACTCGAGCAGATAACGTCCGTGCCCGACCACGGGAAAATTCCGGAGCAGCGCGTGCCGTCGCTGAACAAGATCGTACGACGCGATCGCAGCCGCGGCGGCTGCCGGAATTGCCAGGGCGTTCCACCGCTTCATGAATTCACCGTACGCGCGCGCCGCCACTCGGATCGGCTCCTCGCGCCAATTTCACCCCGGCACGGACCCCTGAGTCGGAGCCTCCTGCGACACCGCAAGCAGCACCCGCAGATTGTCGGTGACCACCCGAGCGGAAATGGTCGGATCGATGGCGCGCTGAATACCCAGTCCGACACCGAGACTGAGGATGCTGCCGGCCGCGTCCTCCACGGGCACGGGCAGGACGACCCCGAGCGAGTCGGTGAACGACTTCAGCAGTGTCACCGTGATGTCCCGGGCCACCCCGAGAGTGGCGGTGAGTGCGTCGCGGAGTTCGGGATCGTGGCGGGACAGCACGATCAGCTCGAACTCCAGCATGGTCCACCCGACGTCGCCGAGCGTCTTCTCCGCCCAGGCCTGGAACGCCTCGAGCCGCTCCTCCATCGTGTCGCCGCCGCCGAGCGCCTCGGCGATCTCCTGCCCCTTGGTGGCGTGGATGAGCCCCAGCACCTCGAGGCACAGTTCCTTCTTGTTCTTGAAGTTGGAGTACACGGCACCTTTGGAATAGCCGGCCTCGTCGGCGACTTTCTCGAGCGACGTGGCCGCGTACCCGTCGGCCAGGAAGAGGTCGCGGGCGGTCGCGACGAGATGCGCCCGTGTGCGCGCCTGACTCTCCGACCTGGTCAATCGCGCCATGCTCACCCTTTCTCCGAAGCCCCTGCGAGAATATTCTAATTTTCATATACCGCTGGTATCTGGTTTCTGCTAGCTTCTAGATATGACTTCGAGTGACATACAACCCAGCCGCGGACTGGTGATCGGGTGCGGCGGCACGCTCGGCGCGGCCTGGACCGTGGCGGCCCTGGTCGCCGTGAGCGACGCGCTGGGCTGGGACCCGCGCGACGCCGACGTACTCGTGGGCACGTCCGCGGGCGCCGAACTCGTCACCATGCTCGGCGGCGGGGCAGGCGTCGACGACCTGCTCGCGATGCAGCTCGGTGGGCCCACCCACCCGGCGCTCGACGGACACCTCGCGGCCGCACCGGGGCGGTTCCCGCCGCTCCCCGGACCGGGCCTCGGCTCGCCCGGCTTGTTGCGCCGCGGGCTCCCACCCGTGACCGCCGCGAGCGGCCTCCTCCCCCACGGCCGCGGCGACGCCGCCTGGCTCGACCGGCTCGCACAGCGGATCGCCTGCAACTCCGGCTGGGTGCGCCACCCCGCGACGTGGCTGGTGAGCATGGACTACGACACGGGAGAGCGCATCGCGTTCGGCTCACCCGGTGCACCGACCGCCACCCTGTCCGAGGCATTGCGGGCGTCGTGGGCGATTCCCGGCTGGTATCCGCCGGTCCCCATCGGCGGCCGCCGGTTCGTCGACGGCGGCGCGGCGTCCACCGCATCCGCCGACCTGGTGCTGCCCCTCGAACTCGACGAGGTGATCGTGCTGGCACCGATGGCGTCGACGGGCCGCATCGCCGGCCGCCGGGCGGCCCGCGTCGAACGCCTGATGCTGCGGAACTGGATGAGTGCCGGGCTGGACGCCGAGATCGCGAAGCTGGAGGCGGCAGGCACCCGGGTGATCCGGCTCGACGCGACCGCCGAGGACCTCGCCGTCATGGGTCCGAACTTCATGGACGGCCGGCGCCGGCTCGCCACCCTCGAACATTCCCTCGTCACCACCCGCGCTCAGCTCGCGAACGGAGTACGCGCATGACGCATTACGACATTCTGATCGTCGGTGCCGGGATCTCCGGCATCGGAGCCGCGATTCGCCTGAAGCAGAGCGGAATCGACAACTTCGCCATCCTCGAGAAGGGCGACGCACTGGGCGGGACCTGGCGTGACAACACCTACCCGGGCTGCGCGTGCGACGTCCCCTCGGCGCTGTACTCCTACTCGTTCGCACCCAACCGGGAGTGGTCGCGGTTGTTCGCCGGACAGGAGGAGATCCGCCGGTACATCGAGCGCACCGCCGCCGAACACGGGGTGCCCGCACACGTGAAGTTCGGCACCGAGATGCAACGTGCCCAGTGGAGCGAGCCGAGCAGGCGGTGGACGGTGGACACGTCCGCGGGCACGTTCACCGCGAACGCCGTCATCGCCGCCGCCGGACCGTGGAACGAACCGCTCGTTCCCGCCATCCCCGGCCTCGACACCTTCACCGGCGAGGTGTTCCATTCCTCCCGCTGGAATCACACCTACGATCTCACCGGCAAACGCGTGGCCGTCGTCGGAACCGGTGCATCCGCAGTGCAATTCGTCCCGGCGATCCAGCCGACGGTCGAGTCGCTGCATCTCTACCAGCGCACCGCGCAGTGGGTGCTGCCGAAACCGGATCACACCCTGCCCGGTGTCGAGCGCGCGATCCTGCGCCGCGTGCCGGGTGCGATCCGGGCGCTGCGACGCGTCGAGTACGCGATCATGGAAACGCTCGGACTCGGTTTCCGGCACCCGTGGATCCTGCGGGTGATCCAGCAGGTCGGCAAGGCACAACTCCGCGCACAGGTGCGGGATCCGAAGCTGCGCAGGGCCTTGACCCCCGACTACACGCTCGGCTGCAAGCGACTGCTGCTGTCCAACACCTACTACCCCGCACTCACCCGACCCAATGTCGAGGTGCACGCCAACGCCGTGCAGTCGGTGCGCGGGAACGTCGTCGTCGGCAGCGACGGCGCCGAACGGGAAGTGGATGCCATCATCTTCGGCACCGGCTTCCACATCCTCGACATGCCGATCGGTTCCAAGGTGTTCGACGGCGACGGTCGCAGCCTCGACGATCATTGGAAGGGCAGCCCGCAGGCCTACCTCGGCACCACCGTCGCGGGTTTCCCCAACGCGTTCGTCCTCCTCGGACCCGCGCTGGGAACCGGCCACACATCGGCGTTCATGATCCTCGAGGCGCAACTCGACTACTTGACCCAGGCCGTCACCACGGCTCGGAGCAACGGGTGGACCAGGATGGAACCGCGCCGGGAAGTGCAGGACGCGTTCAACGCCCAGGTCCAGGAAGCCCTGGCCACCACCGTCTACAACGCCGGTGGCTGCCAGAGCTACTTCCTCGACGTCAACGGCCGCAACAGCTTCAACTGGCCGTGGTCGACCGACCGCATGCGGCAGCGACTCGGCCGGTTCGACGAGGCGGCGTACGACGTGTCGCGTGAGCCGGCGTCGGCTACAGCGACTTCGCGATGATTTCCTTCATCACCTCGTTGGCGCCCGCGTAGATCTTCTGGACGCGGGCGTCCTCGTACATCCRGGCGATCAGGTACTCCCGCATGTACCCGTAACCACCGTGCAACTGCACGCACCRGTCGATCACCGCGCACTGCTGCTCGGTGAGCCAGTACTTGACCATCGCCGCCTCGGACGGGTCCAGTTCCCCACGCAGGTGCGCCTCGATGCAATGGTCCAGGAACACCGCACACGTGCGGGCGATGGTCTGGCACTCGGCCAGCTCGAACGCCGTGTTCTGGAACTCGAACAGACTGTGCCCAAACGCCTGCCGCGACTTCGTGTACGCAACGGTGTCCTCCACCGCACGAGTCATCGCACCGGACGCCTGCGCGCCGATGATCAACCGCTCCTGCACCAACTGCGCCATCAACTGCCCGAAACCCTGCCCCTCCTCGCCGAGCAGATTCGACACCGGCACCCGCACATCGGTGAACGACAACTCCGACGTGTCGGCGCCGTGCTGACCGACCTTGTCCAACACCCGCCCGACAGCGAACCCGGGGCAGTCCCGCAGATCGACGATCAGCAGCGCCACCCCCTTGGCGCCGGCCTTCGGATCGGTCTTGACCGCCAGCACGATCATGTCGGCGGACGCGCCGTTGGTGATGAACGTCTTCGACCCGTTGACGACGTACTCGTCGCCGTCCCGGATGGCGGTGGTCTTGATCGCCTTGAGGTCCGAGCCGGCGCCGGGCTCGGTCATGCCGATGGCGCCGAGGATCTCCCCGGTYGCCATCCCCGGCAGCCAGGTCTTCTTCTGTTCCTCGGTGCCGTACTCGAGGAGGTAGTGCGCCACGATCCCCGAATGCACCGAGATGCCGAGCGCGAGGTCCCCGGCATAGCCCTGGGCCTCGAACACGGCGAGGTCGTGCGCGAACGTGCCGCCACCGCCGCCGTACTCCTCCGGGATCGAGCAGCACAGCAACCCCAGCTCGCCTGCCGCGAGCCACACCGCACGGTCGATGCGGTGCTGGGCGTCCCACTTCTCGTTGTGCGCGACCACCTCGCGTTCGAAGAACCCGACCGCGAGCTCGGACAGCGCCTTGACCTCGTCGTCGTGCCAGGACGGAATGTGCTTCTTCATCGCCTGCCCCGGTTCTAGATGCGCCGGAAGAGTGCGGCGAGGGCCTGGCCGCCGCCGATGCACATGGTGACGATGCCGAGTTCGAGGTCGCGGCGCACGAGGTCCTTCGCCAGGCGCAGGCTCAGAATCGCGCCGGTCGCCCCGACCGGGTGACCCAGCGCGATCGCACCGCCGTACGGGTTGGTCTTCTCCGGGTTCAGCTTCGCGTCCCGGATCACCGCGACCGCCTGCGACGCGAACGCCTCGTTCAGCTCGATCACGTCGATGTCGCCGGGGGTGGTGCCGGTCTGCTCGAACAGGTTCGCCAGCGCCAGCACCGGGGCGTACCCCATCAGGCCCGGGTCCATCGCCGCGGTCGCGACGGCCTCGAGCGTGACCAGCCCGGTCAGGCCCTTCTCCTGCGCGGCGGACTGTGTGGCCAGCACCAGGGCCGCCGCGCCGTCGTTGATCCCGGACGCGTTGCCCGCGGTCACCGAGCCGCCCTCCTCGAACGCCGGCCGCAGCTTCGCCAGGGTCTCGAGGGTGGTGTCGGGCTTGGGGTGCTCGTCGACGTCGATCGTCTTCGGGCGGCGGCCCCCGATCTCGACCGGCGTGATCTCCTCGGCGAACGCGGCCTTCGCGGCCTCGGAGGCGGCACGGCGCTGGGATTCGACGGCGAACTCGTCCTGCTGCTGCCGGCTGACGTCGTACTTGCGGGCGACGGCCTCGGCGGTGCGGCCCATGTGCACGCCACCGAACGGGTCGGTCAGAATCGCGACCGTGCCGTCCACCAGCTTACGGTCGCCGAGTTTGTAGCCCGAGCGGGCGGAAAAGTCGTAGAACGGCATCCGCGACATGCTCTCGTCGCCGCCGGCGAGGGCGAAGTCCACCCCACCCCAGCGCATCTGCTGCGCCGCCGACCACACCGCCTGCAGACCGGACCCGCACAGCCGGTTGACGGTGTACGCGGGGGTCTTCTCGGGAAGTCCGGCGGCGAGGGCGACGCGGCGGGCGTTGTAGGCGTCCGGTCCGACCTGACCGATGCAGCCCATCACCACCTCGTCGATGTCGCCGCCCGGCACCCCGGCACGGTCCAGCGCGGCCTTCGCGGCGGTGGCACCCAGTTCGTGAGCGGGCACGTCCTTGAACGCACCACCGAAGCTGCCGATCGGGGTCCTCGCGCCGTCGACAACGACGATCGGTTCAGGAGAATTCATGACGTGCCCTTCCGTCTCTCTACCAGTACGGAGAGATAGTAGGACTTCAAAGTAACCAGCGGTTCACGCAGGGCCTCCGGCACGTCGCCGGGTCAGGTTCCGCGGATCAGGTCGGCGCACTTCTCGGCCATCGTCATGACCGTGATGTTGGGATTGACGTAGGGCAGTTTCGGCATGGCGGACGCGTCCACCACCCGCAGATCGCGAACGCCCTTCACCCGCAGTTCCGGATCGAGGACGGCCATCGGATCGGTGGCCGCACCCATCCTGGCGGTCCCGGCGGGGTGGTACACCGTGTTGTGCGTCCGGTGCGCGTAGTCGATCAGTTCGTCGTCGGTGACCGCCTCCGGCCCGGGGGCCAGTTCCCTCGTGATCCAGCCGCGGAGAGGTTCCTGCTCGGCGATGCGACGCGCCAGCCGGATCCCGGCGAGCATCACGGCCTCGTCGTGACCGTCCGGGTCGGTGAAGTACCGGGGATCCACTCTCGGGCGATCCCGGAAGTCGCGGGAACGCAGACGCACCGTTCCGCGGGAGAGTCCCTGCGTGACGTTCGGGGTGAGGCAGAAACCGTTGTCCGTGGTGGGGTATCCCCACCGGAGTGTGTTCATGTCGAACGGCACGCTGCCGTAGTGCATCATCAGGTCCGGATGGTTCAGCCCCTCCTCGGTGGTGGCGAACAGACCGATCTCCCACCACTGCGTGGACGTCTCGACCATCGGCCGGGACGCATCCCAGAACACCAGACCCTCGACGTGATCGTCGAGGTTCTGCCCGACCCCGGGAGCGTCGACCCGAACCCGCACCCCCATCTCGCGCAGGTGCACCGTCGGCCCGATACCGGAGAGCATCAACAGTTTCGGTGTGTCGATGGCCCCGGCGGTGACGATCACCTCGCGGCGCGCCGAGACCGTGTCGTATCCGGTGAGATCGGGGCGCTGGTACCGCACGCCGGTCGCCGCCAGCGCGTCGTCGATGACGATCTCGCTGACCCAGCAGTCGGTGCGCACCTCCAGGTTGGGGCGGGACCCGAGAATCGGATGCAGGTAGGCGTGCGACGTCGACATGCGCGTGCCGTCCTCGGACGCGTTGATCTGGAACCACCCCGCCCCGTCGAGCACCGTCGTGCCCCGGTTGAACTGCACGGTGGGCAACCCGACCTTCGCCGCGGCCTCGAGCAGGGCCACGCCGCACGGATCGTTCGGCGGGACGTCACGCAACCGCACCGGACCGCTGCGGCCGTGCTGCTCGCCGGGGGCGTCGTTGTTCTCCACCCGCGCCACGAGCGGCAGCACGTCCTTCGCGCCCCAGCCGGTGGCGCCCGCCGCCGCCCAGTCGTCGAGTGTCTCGGCGGGTGGCCAGAACGCGATGCACGAATTGTGGGAGGAGCATCCGCCGAGCACCTTGGCGCGGGCGTGCCGCATGAAGCTGTTGCCCTTCTCCTGCGGCTCCACCGGATAGTCCCAGTCGTAGCCGGAGTCCAGCAGATGCATCCATTTCGACAGCTCGAGGACGTTGCGGTCACCCACGTCGGACGGCCCGGCCTCCACGAGGCAGACGGTCACCGAGGGGTCCTCGCTGAGCCGCGCGGCGAGCACACATCCAGCCGTTCCCCCGCCTGCGATGACGTAGTCGAACACGGTGTCCGTCATGGCAGTTCACTCTCCGCCTCGTCCTTCGACGACGCCGCGTGCGAGGCGAGACATCCGATGTGGTTGCGGCCCTTCACCGCATACCAGAGGAGACCGAGCCCGAGAATGATGCCGATGTAGACGAACGCACCCCACGTGTTGTACCAGGGAGTGCCGTACACCTCGGGGCGCGGCCACGCCAGATTGAGCGCCATCCCCACTCCCCACAGCACGGCGAAGATGTTCACCGGAAGCCCCCACCGGCCCATCGTGAAGTAGCCGCTCTCCGCGAGTTCCTTCGGCGGCCACTGCCCCTGCAGGCGTTTCTTCAGCAGCGGCCCGGTGACCATGAGGTACGCCAGGTAGATCATGATGATCGCGATCGACGTCAGCACCGTGAAGATCTGCGGCTGACCGATGTTGATGACGAGGATGAACGCCGCGAGCACACCGATCACGATGGCGGGGACCACGGGCGTCTGATGCTTCGGGTTGACGTGGGCCAGCCGTTCCCCGAACGGCAGCGCGTTGTCGCGGGCCATCGCGAACGTGAGCCGGATGGCCGCGGCGTGCACCGCGAGCGAACACACCGTGACCGCGACGACGATGCAGACCAGGAAGATCTTGCCGAGCGGTCCCCACATCACCTGCTCGACGATGTACTGCAGGCCGCCCTCGCTGCTGCCGATCAGCGGATCGTCGAGGTCGGGGGCCGACATGACGGCGAACACCAGGATCGCCCCGCCGATCACGAACGAGGCGAGGATCGCCCGCAGGATCGCCTTGGGCGCCGTCCGCCGGGGGTCGACGGTCTCCTCGCCGAGCGAACTCGCGGTGTCGAAGCCGTACATCACGTACCCGGACGCGAGTGACGCCACGAGGAAGACGGTCAGATAGCCGCCGCTCTCCCCGGCGCCGTAACCGTGGGTGGAGAAGAACACGTCCGGACCGCGAGTGATGTTGGCGGCGAGGATCACGGCGATGAGCACGGCCGCGATCAGTTCGATGAACACACCCGAACTGTTGATGAGGGCCATCAGTTTGACGCCGAACGCGTTGACGGCCGTGGTGAACGCGATCATGATGGTGCCGAGAATGACGGCGTTGGTGGCGAAGTCGTATTCACCGCTGCCGTCACCGACGATCTGGAACCCGCTCCACAACCGCGGAAGGTTGAGTTGCAGCGCGAGCACGACCGCGGAGAGGGTCACGATCGACGCGGTGAGCATCAGCCAGCCCGACGACCATCCCACGATCCTGCTGCCGAGCAGCTTGGCCCAGTTGTACACCGAGCCGGCGACGGGGTACTTGGCGGCGAGCTCCATGAAACACAGGGCGACGGCCATCTGCCCGACGAACACCATCGGCCAGGACCACAGGTACGCCGGCCCCGCGGTGCCGAACCCGAAGTAGAACAACTGGAACGTGCCGGTGAGAATCGAGATGTAGCTGACCCCCGCCGCGAAACTGGCGAATTTGCCGAGGCTGCGGTCCAATTCCTGTTTGTACCCCAGTTCGCCGAGTCCACTGTCCCCCGGCGCACCTCCGTCACCCACTGCTCCGTGCCGAGTAGCCATGGTTCTCTCGCCTCTCCGTGCGCCGACCTAGCCGTTGTCGAACCACCCCGCCGCCGTGGGCGAGGTGTTGTGCCAGATATGTTTCGTCTCCTGGTATTCCGCCAGACCGGTGGGACCGAGTTCGCGCCCGTTCCCCGACATCTTGAAGCCGCCCCACTCGGCGGCCGCGGTGTAGTAGCCGAAGTCGTTGAGCCACACCGTTCCGTGGCGCAGACCGCGCACCATCCGCTCGCCCCGCGCACTGTCGGCGGTCCGGACGCCGGCGGCGAGGCCGTATTCGGTGTCGTTGCCCAGTCGCAGCGCCTCCTCCTCCGTGCTGAAGCGCTCGACCGTGAGGATCGGTCCGAACGTCTCCTCCTGCACGAGGCGCATGGTGCGGTCGCAGTGGTCGAAGATGGTGGGCAGGTAGTAGCTCCCGTCCGCCAGCGCGGGATCGGAAGGCCGGGCTCCCCCGGTCACCAACCGGGCGCCCTCGGAGAGGCCGAGCGCCACGTACCGTTCGACCTTCTCCCGGTGGGCCTCCGATACCAGCGGGCCGGTTCGGCTCGCGGGATCGAGACCGTTGCCCATCCGGATCTTCTCCGCCCGCGCGGCCAGTGCGGCGACGAACCGGTCGGCGATGGACTCCTCGATGATCAGGCGGGTTCCCGCCGAGCACACCTGCCCGGAGTGCAGGAACACCCCGGTGAGCACCTGGTCCACAGAGTCGTCTCCGTCGGCGTCGGCGAAGACGATGTGCGGATTCTTGCCACCGAGTTCCACCGCCACCTTGGTGACGTTCTTCGCCGCGGTCTCGAGGATGACGCGTCCGGTGGCCAGCCCGCCGGTGAACGAGATGAAGTCGACGTCGGGGGTGCCCGTGAGCGCGGCGCCCAGGACGGCGCCGCTGCCCTGCACGAGGTTCACCACCCCGGCGGGGGCACCTGCTTCGGCGATCAGCGCGGTGAACGCGATGGTGCTGAGCGGGGTCACCTCGCTCGGTTTGAGGACCATGGTGCACCCGGCGGCCAGCGCGGGCGCCACCTTCCAGGAGATCTGCAGCAGCGGGTAGTTCCACGGTGCGATGAGCACGCACACACCGATCGGCTCACGCACCACCCGGCTGATCACCTCGGGCCGGCCGACATCGACCAGATTGTCGGCTTCGACCGCGGCGAGTTGCGCGTAGTACCGGAACACCGACACCACGTCGTCGATGTCGATCCTGCTCTCCTCCAGCGTTTTTCCGGTGTCGAGCGTCTCGATGCGTGCCAGGATCTCCTTGTCGCGCTCGAGGAGGTCGGCGATCCTCGCGACCAACGCCGTGCGCTCGGCGACGGGTGTGTGGGGCCAGGTTCCCTCGTCGAACGCCGCGCGGGCCGCGGCGACTGCGCGGGTCGCGTCCTCCGGGGAGGCCTCGTCGACGGTGGCGACCACCGATCCGTCGGCCGGATTGATGCAGTCCCGGGTCTCACCGGAACTGGAGCGGATCCACTGCCCGTCGACGAACAGGCCCGTGTTCAAGTGGTCATCGATCGACTGGTCCTGCATCACTCAACTCCGTGTCTCGCCGGAACGAACGCACCCCCTTTACGGTATGCCGTCGGAGTCGCGGTGGGCGGGGATCGCGCACACATGTCCGATTCGCGACGGTATCCGTCACCGAGAAGACTGTGTCCGGTAGCCGGACGCGCGTGCGCCTAGCGGCTGCGATAGCGTCGTCACGCGAACTCTTCGCACATTCCCGGACAGGACACACCTAGAAACGGAGCACCCGTGGTCGCGATCGGCAACTCGGATCTGGACATCTTTCCCCTGGCCCTCGGTGGTAACACCTTCGGCTGGACCAGTGACGAACCGACGTCGTTCGAGATCCTCGACGCCTTCGCCGCAGGCGGCGGCAACTTCGTCGACACGGCGGACTCGTACTCGGCGTTCGCCGAGGGCAACTCCGGCGGCGAGTCCGAGACCGTCCTCGGAAACTGGATGGCGTCCCGCGGCAACCGCGACCACATGGTGATCGCCACCAAGGTCAGCCAGCACCCGGAGTTCAAGGGCCTGGCCCCCGCCAACGTCCGCGCGGCGGCGGAGGCATCCCTGAAGCGGCTGCAGACCGACCACATCGACGTGTACTACGCCCACTTCGACGACGCCGACACTCCCCTCGTCGACACACTCGGCGCCTTCGACGAACTGGTCCGCGACGGACTCGTCCGCCACGTCGCCATCTCCAACTACTCGCCCGAGCGCATCCGCGAGTGGCTGTCCCTGACGGCCGAGAACGGCTTCGCTGCCCCGATCGCGCTGCAGCCGCACTACAACCTGGTGCACCGCCACGACTACGAGCCCGAGGTGGCCGCGATCGCCACCGAGAACGGCCTGGGCGTCTTCCCGTACTACTCGCTCGCCGCGGGCTTCCTGGCGGGCAAGTACCGCACCCAGGCCGACCTGGACGGTCAGCCCCGCCAGCGGATGGCGACCCGCTACTTCTCCGAGTCCGGTCTCGCCGTCGTCGCCGCCCTGGCCGAGATCGCCGACACGCACTCGGCGGAAATCTCGACCATCGCGCTCGCGTGGCTCCTCACCCGGCCCGGCATCACCGCGCCGATCGCGAGCGCGAGCCGCCTCGAACAACTTCCCGCGCTACTCGACGCCCCGACCGTGACCCTGACCGCATCCGAGATCAGCCGGCTCACGACTCTCTCGGACGCGATCGGCGCCTGACCTCAGCTCAGCAGCTTGCCCCGGAGCCGGTCGACGGTCGCCGCGCTCAGACCGAGACCCTCGGTGAGATAGCGGTCGACCGTGCCGTACTGCTCGGTGAGCCGGCCGAGCCCGGCCTCGAGGTAGCTCCGGTCGACGCCCAGCAGCGGCTGGTAGATCTGCGCCACCGCCTCGCCGCGGCTGGCGGCGATCTGGTCGTACGTGATCTTCATCGACGCGGCGGTGTAGTCGTTGGTGAGCAGATAGTCGTCGAAGATGGTGTCCTGCGGGACGCCCGCGATGGAGAGCAACAGCGCGGACGCCCAGCCGGTGCGGTCCTTGCCCGCCGTGCAGTGGAAGATCTGCGGCCCCTCGGTATCGGCCAATGACGTCAGGAGTTGCGCGAACCCGGCCCGGGTCGCCGCGTCGTCGACGAAGCTGCGGTTCATCTGCTGCATGAACGCGACGGCGTCGGCGGGCGACTTCAGTTGCGCGACTGCGGCACCGAGGTCTCCCGACAGGATGGGGATACCGAGGTAGCGCGGCCCGGCCGGGAGCCGGTCGGGTTTCGCCGCCACCTCCTCGACGGTCCGCACGTCGTACACCGCGGTCAGTCCGAGCCCGGTGAGGACGGCGAGATCCTGATCGTTCGGAACCAGAGCGTTCGAACGGTAGAACACTCCCCTCGTGACGTGCCCTCCGCGGGTGGTGGCGTACCCCCGGCCCGTTCCCCCGACGTCGCGGAAGTTGTCGACCGACGCCAGTCGAGGTGTCTCGACGACCGGGCCCGCGCTCCCGAAGTCGGACGAACCGAATCCCGGGAGGCTGATTCCGGGCAGCGACAGCGGGTCCGCCGAAGCGAGCGCAGGCGTGCCGAAACCCGCGAACAGGACGCTGCCGGTGATCAGCACCGCGGCGGTGGAGGTGACGCGTCGAGACATGGGGGAAGCCTTTCGATGGGCTGTCGGGGAGATCCGCCCGTCCGGCATGTCCGGAGTGTCAGCGGGTAACCCACATCACAGTGGTCGGACGTTTCCCGTGGCTACGAGTTGTTCCGATCACCGGGAGAACCCGTTTCCCGCCGGCGGCGCCCACAGCAGACTCGGGCCGTCGGCAGCCGACGTGCCCGACGAAGATGACTCTTTGACGACGAGGATGTGAGCTGAGATGACCGAGACCGCACAGCAACTGGCGGGGAAGGTTGTGATCGTGACCGGGGCGGCGCGGGGGCTCGGCGCAGCCTTCGCCCAGCGCATCGTCGACGAGGGCGGGAGCGTCGTGGTCGGCGACGTTCTCGACGACGACGGCCGCGCGATCGTCGACCAACTCGGTGAGCGGGCGCGGTACAGCCACCTCGACGTCACGGACCCGCAGCAGTGGCAGGCCGCGGTCGACGTGGCGACGAGCGAATTCGGACGCGTCGACGGCCTCGTCAACAACGCCGGCATCTCCACCGGCCAATACATCGAGCACGAACCGCTCGAACACTTCCGGACGGTCCTCGACATCAACCTGACCGGCGTGTTCAACGGTCTGCAGGCCGTGATCGGTCCGATGCGCGCCGCCGGCGGCGGATCGATCGTCAACATCTCGTCGGCCGCCGGTCTGATGGGACTCGCGCTGACCGCCGGTTACGGCGCGTCCAAGTGGGGCGTGCGCGGGCTCACGAAGATCGCCGCCGTGGAACTGGGCACCGACCGGATCCGCGTCAATTCCGTCCACCCGGGGATGACGTACACCCCGATGACCGCGGGCCTCGGAATCCAGCAGGGCGAGGGCAACTACCCGAACACTCCCATGGCCCGGGTCGGCGTGCCCGAGGAGATCGCCGGTGCCGTCGGGTTCCTGCTGTCCGACGCGTCCACGTACGTCACCGGGGCGGAACTGGCCGTCGACGGCGGATGGACCGCGGGGCCGACCGTCAAATACGTCATGGGCCAATGAGATCGAATTCGGCAAACACACGAGGAGCACAGATCATGAATCGCTTCGACAACCGGCGGATCCTGGTGACCGGAGCCGCATCGGGCATCGGACAGGCCACCGCCCTCCGCCTGCTCGAGGAAGGCGGCACCGTCGTGGCAGCCGACGTGTCCGAGGACGGCCTCGCGCGGACAGCGGAACTGGCCGAGGCAGCAGGCACGGCAGGGCGACTCAGCGTGGTCGCAATCGACATCGGCGACGAGAAGTCCGTCACCGACGGCGTGAGCCGCAGCGTCGAGAAGCTCGGCGGACTGGACGTACTCGTGAACGCCGCGGGCATCCTCCGCGCCTCGCACACCCACGAGACGTCGCTGGACGTGTGGAATCAGGTGATCGGGATCAACCTCACCGGCACGTTCCTCATGGTCCGCGAATGCCTGCCCGCGCTGCTGCGCAACGACCGCAGCGTGGTCGTGAACTTCAGTTCCACGTCCGCCGCGTTCGCGCACCCCTACATGGCCGCGTACGCCGCGAGCAAGGGCGGCATCCAGTCGTTCACCCATGCACTGGCTCTCGAATACGGCAAGCAGGGTCTGCGCGCCGTCGGTGTCGCCCCCGGCAGCATCAAGACCGGCATCACCGACGCCACATCCGGATACGTTCCGTCCGATGCCGATTGGAGCCTGTTCGCCAAACTCTCACCCATCCTGCCCACCACCCTGGAATCGGGCGGCGCGGCGATGGGCGGACCCGAGCAGGTCGCCGGAGTCGTCGCCATGCTCGCCTCCGACGACGGCGCGTTCGTCACCGGAACCGAGATCCGCATCGACGGCGGAACCCACGCCTGACCGGTTGAACCCTTGCGCGTGCGACGGCGGCACGTAGGTTGGACACATGAGCCTGCCCACCCCTGCCGCCGATCGCACCGCGCTCGTCACCGGAGCGTCGTCCGGGATCGGTGCGGCCCTCAGCCGTGAACTCAGCCGCCGCGGTCACCAGGTGGTGCTCGTCGCCCGCCGAGCCGAGAAGTTG
Organism: Rhodococcus sp. P3_B8; assembly: GCF_056402775.1. NCBI lineage: Bacteria > Bacillati > Actinomycetota > Actinomycetes > Mycobacteriales > Nocardiaceae > Rhodococcus > Rhodococcus sp. P3_B8. The sequence goes on along the minus strand of NZ_JBFUGT010000055.1, from coordinate 19,045 downwards.
GAGGAACTGGCCACCGAGCTACGGGCCGCAGGTGGTCGGGCGCATGTGCTGGGTGCCGATCTCTCCGACCGCTCGGCCCGCGCGACGTTGCTCGACCGTGTCGGCGAGCTCGGGCTCACCCTCGACATCCTCGTCAACAACGCCGGCCTGTCCACGCTCGGCCCGGTGGCCGCGTCCGACCCGGACGCCGAGATGAACATGATCGAGGTCGACGTCATGGCCGTCGCCGACCTCTGCAGCCGCGCCCTGCCCGGCATGGTGCAACGACGCCGAGGAGCCGTCCTCAACGTCGCGTCCACAGCCGCGTTCCAGCCGCTGCCCGGACAAGCTGCCTACGCCGCCGGAAAGGCATTCGTCCTCTCCTACACCGAGAGCCTCACCGGCGAACTGAAGGGCACCGGTGTCACCGCGACCGCCCTCTGCCCCGGACCCGTCGACACCGGTTTCGGTGAGACAGCCGGCTTCGCGAAGGAAGACGCCGAAGCCGCACTGCCCAGCTTCATGTGGGAAAGCCCCGAATCCGTGGCCAGGACCGGAATCGACGGCCTCGACAAGGGGCACATGATCGCCATCCCCGGCCTCGCGAACCGGGCCGCGTCCGTGTTCGCCCACCTCGCACCGAACAAGCTCCTCGTCCCCGTCCTGGCCAGCCGTCATCCCGGATTGCGGACGTAGAAACTGCCGGCGTTTTACTGTGGCCTGGTGGAGATGACTACCGCTACTCGCCGATTCACACAGATCACCGCGACCGTGGCCGTCGCCGCAGCCGCCCTCCTCGGGAGCGCCGGTGTGGCCGCGGCCGACGAATGGCCGCCGGTACCCACCGAGCCCAGTCCGGTCGCGCCGTTCGACAACCAGAACTTCCTCACCCCCACCGATCTCGACTATTGGAATCCGTTCGTCAGCGCGAATCGGCTCACGTCACCGTTCGGAACCGCCAACCGCATCGTCTGCACCGGATTCCACGGCGTACTGCTCGACTGCTGGCAAGCCGACCAGAACGGGCAACCACACAAACTCGTCAAGTTGTCCATGAACTTCCCCGGATCCCTCGGCGCCACCCTCCCCGGCGGAGGTCCCGGGCACTTCGTCTACCCGGGCGTCATCCCGGGTATCTGAACCGGACTACAACGGGTCGCCCTCGACCCGTCCTGCCGGCAGCGCGCGGCCGCAGATCATCAGCGCGAGATCCTCGCCCGTTCCGCGTAATTCGGCGCCCGACCCGTACGACCAGTCGAGGTCCGTGGCCCGCAGGCCACGTCCCTCGATGTCGATGCCGAAATTCGAGTGCCCACCACCCGCCGTGAGATCGTTGAGGACGACGCGCATCGTCTCCTCCGGTACGTGTCGCGGCACCCCGAGCGGCACGCTGGCGTCGAGACCGTGGATCACCACATGGTTGAGCGCGCCGTGATAGCCGCTGCCCGGCGGGGTCCACCTGCGCATGATGTCCGAGCGCAGGTTGGCGACGAGTTCCGCCGGCACCAATTCGGCGTCGCTACGGGCGATCTCGTTGGAGAGCCGGGTGAAATCGAACTCGCACTCACGCAGGCGCGCCATGAACTGCTCCTCGGAGTAGCGCGCGGCCATGGTGAGATGCGCGACCACTTCCCGAATCCGCCAGCCCATGCACAGCGACGGCGTGTCCCATTCCGCGTCCGAGATCCCGTCGAGCAGATCGGCCAGTGCCGAGAACTCGTTCGCGACCGCACGTTGCAGATCGGCGTCATCGGTCATCGCACCCAGCCCCCACATCTTTGTCGACGAGAGTCCCACACCACCGTAGCCGGGTATTGCCTTGGTCGAGCATGATTGATAGGATCGAACATACATTCGAACCTTGGGGGAGGTTGGTTGTGGGGGAATTGATTGCAGCAGATCTGGCCGAGTTGCGTGCGTTCACGGCGCGGCTACGAGCGGTCTCCGCTGGCGGTGATGCGGGGTTGGGGATCGAGTGGCTCGACGCGATCGAGGCGTTGAAGTCGGTCGGGTGTGCGGTGCAGGCGGTGATCACCGACGGCGTCGCCACGAGTATTCGTGCGGATCGCAGGGCTCGGGGGTTGCCGCGGGTGGAGTGGGACCGCTGCATTGCCTCGCAGATTGCGTTGGCACGCAGGGAATCCCCGAACCGCGGTGGTCGGCATCTCGGGTTCGCGCAGGCTCTGGTGCACGAGATGCCCCACACCCTGGCCCTGTTGCGGTCGGGCCGGCTGAACGAATGGCGAGCCACGCTGCTTGTGCGGGAGACGGCGTGCCTGTCGGCGACGGATCGGGGCATCGTGGACCGTCGGTTGTGTTCGGACCCGGCCACTCTCGACGGGGTCGGCGATCGCGGGCTGATCGCACGGGCGAAGGCGTTGGCGGTGGAACTCGACGCCGCAGCGGTCGTGGCCCGGCACCGCAAGGCGGTGTCCGAGCGTCGGGTCACGACCCGGCCGGCGCCGGACTCGATGGCCTACCTGAGCGTGTTGATGCCGGTCGAGCAGGCGGTCTGTCTGCAGGCGACCCTGGGGCGGGATGCGGACAGTCTGATCGCCGCCGGAGACAGTGGCGGCCGCACCCGCAATCAGCTGATGGTGGACCTGTTGTTCGACCGCGGAACCGGCCGGGCCGCTGCGAGTGGCGTTCCGGTGGCGGTGAATCTGGTGCTCTCGGACGAGACCTTGCTGGCCGGTGGGCACGAGGCGGCGCAGTTGCAGGGGTTCGGGCCGGTGCCGGCGGGGATTGCCCGGCAGTTGGTGGCAGATTCTGTCGATGCCGACGCGGAGACGTCGTTGCAGCGGGTGTATTCCTGCCCGCAGTCGGGGTCGTTGACCGCGATGGAATCGCAATCCCGCATATTTCCGAAGGGCCTGCGACAGCTGATCGACCTGCGGGACCGGACGTGCCGAACCCCGTGGTGTGACGCGCCGATCCGGCATCACGACCACATCCGCTCACGTCGAGAATCCGGTGCCACGACGGCGGACAACGGGTCCGGCCTCTGCGAAGCCTGCAACTATGCGAAGGAAGGCGACGGATGGACCGCCCGCCCGGTCGCTCGTCCCGGCGGCCGGCATCTGATCGATCTCGGCACCCCGACCGGACATCACTACCGGTCCACGGCGCCTCCGTTACCGACCCCGGCGTACCTGCGCGTGTCATGAGGTGGTGGGGGCTACCCTCTCGGTCGCCGGGGTCACTTGCTCCCACCCGACCAGGAGGTGAGTTCGGCGATGTCTCCGTACAGCGTCGACTGGTAGGTGAGCATCAGTTCCTCCACCCCGCCGAACTGATCGCCGACGTGATGGGTGTTCTCCGCCGACAGCTCGCGGTCGCCGGAGCGTGAGATGAGTTCGTCGATGCGGCTGTCGAGACTCATCGCCCGGTTGACCGCCAGCACGGACCGCAGTTGCACCTCGGCTCGGGACAGCAGGTCGCCGATTCGTGCGAGTGCGGCGACGCGGTCGACCAGTTGATCCCACACCGGCTTCAGTGCGTTCTGCCGGGCCTCGATCTGTCGACGGGCCGTGTCGGAATGGGTGGCACGCAGCGCTTCGTCGAGTTCGGTCCGGATTCCGCGCAGCGCCACGGTGTCGACGGCGATCTGTGTCAGTTCTTCGGCGAGGTCGAGTTGGTACCGCTGGATCGCAAAGTGCTCCGAATGCCAGACTGCGGAACCGTCGATCCTGTCGAAGAGCATCCCCGCCAGGTAGAGCAGGGTGTCGTACGAGTCGGCGAATCTGTCGTTGTCGAGATCGACGCCCTTGCCGATGGCCTCGGCGACGCGGCGGCCGACTGCGGCCATCGGGGTGTTTTCGGCGGCCTGGCCGAGGCGTTCCGCCGCGGTGCCGCGGGCATAGTTGCCTGCACGTTCGAGCGCGGTGCCGGCGATCGGCGCCGGTGTGCGTTGCAGCGCCCGGAACAGCGCCTCACGCTGCTCGAGATCGAGATGGACACCCTCACGCCGATCCCGGCGCATCGCCCGGACACCGTTGCCGTAGTGCGCCGGCGACATCACGACCGCGGACCGAGACGACTGCAGCTTGCAGGCCAGTTCGGTGGCACGGTATTTGAACAGTAGTTGCGCCGGTCCGGGGCGCAGGCTGTCGGCGCGGCGCGCCAACTGGTGGTACTCGTCCGTCAGCAGACGCAGGGCCCCGAAGCCGCCGAGCGACGGGATGGTGCGGCCCGCGCGACGCCGGTGGGTGAGTACCTGCCGGGTGGGCGAATCGAGGTGTCCGGCGGCGATCAGGACGGCAGCGGCGTCCGACAACGGGGCGTGCGTGCCCGTGATCGCGGATCGTTCACACCATTGGCGGACCTGCAGGGAGATGCGTGCACGCCGCTCCTCGTACTGGGTGCTTTCCGACATCGGACCTCCTGGCGGTTCACTGGTCACCACTGTCCCAGAATTTCGTCCGACGCGCCGCGACCGCCGAGGCCGCGTGCGGTTCTAGGCTCTCCACCATGACCTACACGGTGCGTGCGGTACTTCTGTTCGCGACGGCATTGGTGGTGGCCGGTTGCGGTCGCTCGGTCGACGGATCCCCCGAGACCGGCGCCGTCGCGGGGCCCGCGACCACCCCGACCGGGACGACCGCACCGAAGACCACCGCACCGAAGACGACCACCACCACCAGCCCGACCACGACGACGTCGTCGCGCCCTACCACCACGACAACCACCACGAACACCCCGGCCCAGGCAGACCCGCAGACGTTTGCGGGCACCGCGGCGGGGAGCTACTACTTCACGACACCGAGCACCAAGTTCCACTGTGCGATCCTCACCGGCGGCGACGTCCCGACCGCCGGCTGTCACGGGCCGATGCCGGCGTCGGCGCCGAAGGTTCCGGGCGCGGGCGCGTCCGGCAGCCCGGTGACGCCCAACGCGATCGAGGTCGCCGGTGGCCGCCCCGGTCAGTTCGCCAGCGCCGGCGACCCCCGGTACTACCCGCTCGACCGATCTGCCGCCCCCGCACTGTCGTACGGCACCGCGTTACACGTGAACGACCTGACGTGCCTCGTCGACGAGACGTCCGGGGTCACCTGCCGTAGCGACGCGGGCCACGGATTCACGCTCTCGGACAGCGCGTTTCGAGTGTGGTGAGCCGGCTCAGCCCAGTTCGTCCGAGCGCCGTTCCATCAGCGTGCGCAGCTGGGCATTCTCTTTCGCGGTGAAGCCGATCGTCTCGATCTCCGCGATGCCGCGCCCGATGCCCTTGCGGATGCCGTCGAGCATTCTGGTGACCGCGCGTTCGGGGACACCGAGCCGGCCACCGGATTCGACGAAGTGCCTGCGGTTCAGCTTGTTCGCCTTGCCGTAGAAGTCGAGAGCCATCGGGTCGCGCCATCCGAGGTACGGCTGGGTGCACAGCAGGTCGTAGGCCGGTGTGACGCTCCACAACCCCGATTCGGCGAGCTGCACCGAGAAGTTCTTTCCGTGCAGGTCGCCGTTGCCGATCGCGTACGAATAGGCCACCAGCCGAAGCAGTTCCAGGGTGGCGACCCGGGCCGAACCGCCGCCGCGCTCACACACGCCGGCGAGTGCGGTGATCACGTTCTCGGTCTTCAGCCGGTACTTGGCGGCGGGGAACATCCCCATCACCTGGCACGCATCCTCCTGGGGTGTGCGGATGACGCGGCCGGACGAATCGACGCGCCGGTCGAATCGGGCGACGAGCAGACCGGCATTGCCCTTCCCGTCGCGCACCAGCTGGTGGTCGGCGACGGGCAACCCGCACTGCGCGGCGAGGCCCATGAAGAAGTGCTCGTTCTCGACCAACTGCGGATACCCCTGCGGTGGTGAAAGTTTGAGGATGGCAGGACCCTTCTCGGTGGCGATCGGCGTCGAGTACATCTGCGCCGACACCTTCGCCTGCACACCGGGTAGCGAGGTGGGGTCCAGTTTCACCGCCTCGTGCCCCGACATGTGCTCGAACAACGCCCGCAGGTCCTGGCGCTCGACCGCGTCGGGGTCGAACACCGGTGCGGTCTCGGGCGGCGGCACCCCCGCGGGTAGCACGCGCACGTCGCCGATCGTGTCGGCCCCGACCGCCATCAGGATCGTGAGGTGATCGTCTTCGGACGTCTTGGTGGCCGCCACCGCGCCCCGCAGCCGGATCCCTTCCGGGAGGAGACCCGCGAAGAACGGTGGGACGCTGCCCCCACTCGCGCGCACCTCGGTCGACGACGTGGGGATCGTCCACGCGATCTGCGGGGCGCCGGGGTCCTGCAGGTACGTGGCGTCGTAGCGGAAGACGACGTCGCCGCCCTCCCGCACGAGACGTCCCGCGAGGCGCTCGCCCTTGTAGACGTCGGCCCGGTCGATGTTGCTGAGGTTCTCGACCATCAGGACGCCACCTCCACGCCCGAGCGGGTGACGAGCGCCAGGCGGCATCCCATGGCGTCCGCGACGGCGTCGACGAGATCCAGTTGCACGGTCCCCCGACCCGATTCGATCGACTGCACGCTGGACCTCGACACCCCGGCCAGGTCGGCCAGCTCCGCCTGCGTCAGCCCGAGCTGGTGTCGCCGCGCCACGAACCCGTCGGCGACCCCGCCGGTCTCGGTTCGCTCGCGGCGGCGTGGGGTTGCCATGAAGCCTCCCTGCTCGGTGCAATGCTTGTCGACGGATGCTTAACGCCAGTGTGCGCCGATTCCGTCTCGAAGTCCATACCTATGACTGCCATCGCAAGCTTAAGATGCGAGAAGAACGCAAAATGCATCTCCTCCGGCTTTAAGCATGCGATCACAAGCACAAGGCACCTCGTCACACCCACCCCCTACCCTGGATACATGCGCATAGGAGCACACGTCCGCCAGGACGAAGATCCGATCGGATACGGCGAACGGCTCGGCGCCGACGTCATCCAGATGTTCCTCACGGACCCGCAGAAGTGGGACAAACCGCCGACGCATCCGCGGACCGACGAGATCCGGAACAGTCCCATCGACGTCGTCGTGCACTCGTCGTACGTGATCAACGTGGCCAGCCTCAACAATCGACTCCGCATGCCGTCCCGCAACGCCGTCGCGCAGCAGGCGCAGGCCGCCGCCGACATCGGCGCGTTCGGGCTGGTGGTCCACGGCGGGCACGTCCGCGACGGCGAGGACGTGAACGCAGGGATCGTCAACTGGCGCAAACTCTTCGAACGTCAGGCCGACAAGGGCGGATTCCCGGTCCCCATCCTGATCGAGAACACGGCGGGCGGCGACTTCGCGATGGCACGGCACTTCGACGCCATCGACCGGCTGTGGCAGGAGGTCGGCGATTTCGGCGCCGGATTCTGCCTCGACACCTGTCACGCGTGGGCGGGCGGCGAGGAACTGGTCGGTGTCGTCGAACGCATCAAGGCCATCACCGGACGCATCGACCTGGTGCACCTCAACAACTCCCGCGACGAGTTCAACTCGGCCCGCGACCGGCACGCCAACCTCGCCGACGGAACCATCGACGCCGAACTGCTCGCCGAGGTCGTGCGCACCGTCGATGCGCCGGTCGTCCTCGAGACGCCATCGGAGGGGCTGGCCGAGGACCTCGCGTACCTGCGGGAAACCGCGGGTTAGTCGCCCAGCCGGCCGGTCAGCCTGCGGTACCGCTCCTCGCTGACCGGGTTCAGGCCCTCCACGGTGACGTCGGTGCCGCGGCTCGCGTACTTGGTGGTGATGCCGTCGAGCGCGGCCACAGTGGACGCGTCCCAGATGGTGGCGCCCGACAGATCGATCACGACGCGGCCGGGGTCGTCGGCGTAGTCGAACGAGAACACGAGGTCGTTGGACGAGGCGAAGAAGAGTTGACCGCTCACCCGGTACGTCTTCACGTCGCCGTCGAGTTCGCCGCGCACGTCCACCATGTGGGCCACCCGGCGTGCGAACAGAACCATCGCCACCAGCACGCCGACACCCACACCGATCGCGAGGTTGTCGGTGGCGAGGGTGCCCGCCACGGTGCTGAGCATCACCATCGTCTCGCTCAGCGGCATCCGCCGGAGCGTGCGGACGCTGTGCCAGTCGAAGGTCGTGGCGGCCACCAGCACCATCACGGCGACGAGCGCCGCCATCGGAATGGTCCCCACCACGTCGCCGAGCCCGACCACGAGAATCAGCAGAAATGCACCGGACAGAAACGTCGACAACCGGGTTCGCGCGCCACCGGTCTTGACGTTGATGATGGTCTGCCCGATCAGTGCGCACCCGCCCATGCCGCCGAAGAGTCCGGTCACGATGTTCGCGACGCCCTGGCCCCACGACTCCCGCGTCTTGTCCGAGTGCGTATCGGTGACGGAGTCCACGAGTTTGGCGCTCATCAACGATTCGAGCAGTCCGACGACGGCCATCGCCAGCGCGAACGGCGCGATGATCTGCAGGGTGTCGGCCGTGAGAGGAACGTCCGGCAGCCCGATCAGAGTCGGCAGCCCGTCGGGCAGTTCACCCTGGTCTCCGACGGTGGGCACCGCGACACCGGCGAGGACGGTGAACGCGGTGAGACCGACGATCACCAGCAGCGGGGCGGGCACCGCCGTGGTCAGCTTCGGGATCCACACGAGCAGCGCCAGCCCGGCGGCGAGCAGCGCGTACACCGCCCACGGCACATCCGTCAGATACGGGAACTGGTGCACGAAGATGAGGATTCCCAGCGCGTTGCAGAACCCCACCATCACGCTGCGAGGCAGGAACCGCATGAGCCGCGCCACCCCGAGGAGGGCGAGGAGGATCTGCATCGCACCGCCGAGGAAGACGGCCGCAATGAGGTACTGCAAACCGTGTGACGCCATGAGCGGGGCCAGCACCAGCGACACCGAACCGGTGGCCGCGGAGATCATCGCGGGACGGCCACCGGTGAACGCGATGGTCATCGCCATGATCGCGGCGGTGAACAAGCCCACCCGCGGATCGACCCCCACGATGATGGAGAACGACAACGCCTCCGGGATGAGGGCCATCGCCACGACGAGCGCGGACAACGACTCGATACGAAACACCGTCGGATGCAGCCACACCGGCCGTCGGAGAGCGAGAGAGGGCACAGCGAGACAATCCTTCTTCCTGAGGGGACTCGGAAGATCCTATCCGGGTAGCGTTCGACCAGTACGGTTAGCTGATCCGCCGACAGAGGAGGCACCCCGTGCGACGCACACTTCCGGCCGTCCTGATCACCGTCCTGACCGCGCTGTCGCTGGCGGGGTGTGGGAACTCCGACTCGGGGCCGGTCATCGACCAGGTTCGCGAGGCCGGGGTACTGAAGGTCGGCACCGAGGGCACGTACACACCGTTCAGCTACCAGGGCCCCGACGGTCAGCTCACCGGGTACGACGTGGATGTCATCCGCGCGGTCGGTGACAAACTCGGCGTCTCCGTCGAGTTCACGCAGACACCGTGGGACTCGATCTTCGCGGGCCTCGAAGCGAAACGCTACGACCTCGTCGCCAACCAGGTGACCGTCAACGACGAACGCATCCAGAAGTACGACCTGTCGACGCCGTACACCTACTCCGAGGGTGTGATCGTCACCCGCGCCGACGACAACTCGATCACCTCGCTCGCCGACCTGAACGGCAAGACGACGGCGCAGTCCGCGACGAGCAACTGGGCGCAGGTCGCCAGGGACGCGGGTGCGAACGTCGAATCCGTCGAGGGCTTCGTGCAGGCCATCACTCTGCTCAAGGACGGCCGCGTCGACGCCACCGTCAACGACAATCTGGCCGTCGCCGAATACCAGAAGCAGACGAACGACACCGGTGTGAAAGTGGCTGCCGAAACCGGTGACACGAGCGAGCAGGCGTTCGCGGCCCGCAAGGACAGCGGTCTGATGCCCGACATCGACAAGGCCCTGGACGAACTACGCGCCGACGGAACGCTCGCCGAGATCTCGCAGAAGTACTTCGGCACCGACGTCTCGGCACCGACCAACTGAGAGCCTGCCTGTGGACGACGCAACAGTCCAGCTGATCCTGGACAACCTGTGGCCGATGCTGAAGGCCACGGTCACCATGACGATTCCGCTGACGATCATCAGCTTCACCATCGGGCTCGTGATCGCGTTGCTGGTGGCGCTCGCCCGGATCTCGTCGATCAGACCGCTGTCGGTGATCGCCCGCTTCTACGTGTCCATCATCCGCGGCACGCCTCTCCTGGTGCAGCTGTTCATCGTGTTCTACGCGCTGCCCCAGTTCGGCGTGGTTCTCGACCCCTTCCCGGCGGCCGTGATCGCGTTCAGCCTCAACGTCGGCGGGTACGCCGCCGAGGTGATCCGGTCGGCGATCCTGTCGATCCCCAAGGGCCAGTGGGAAGCCGCGCAGACCATCGGGATGGGGTACACCACCACACTGCAGCGGATCGTGCTGCCGCAGGCCGCACGGGTCGCGGTGCCGCCGCTGTCCAACACATTGATCTCGCTGGTGAAGGACACCTCGCTGGCATCGACGATCCTGGTGACCGAACTGCTGCGCGTCGCCCAGCTCGCCGCCGCACCGACGTTCGACTTCTTCGCCCTCTACAGCGTCGCCGCCCTGTACTACTGGGTGATCTGCATCTTCCTGTCGGCCGTCCAGGGCCGGCTCGAAGCCCGACTCGACAGGTATGTGGCCAAATGACCGACACCCCTCCCCTGCTTCAGGTATCCGGCGTCGAGAAGTCGTTCGGCGAGCATCACGTCCTGCGCGACATCAGCTTCGACGTGGGGGCCGGAACGGTGACCGTCATCATCGGGCCGTCGGGGTCCGGCAAGACGACGGTGTTGCGCACCCTCAACGCCCTGGACGTGGCGGACCGCGGGACGATCTCCATCGGCGACGTGTCCGTGGACTTCGGCGCCAAGGTGGACCGGTCGACGCTGGCCACGTTCCGCGGGCAGAGCGGCATGGTGTTCCAGGCCCACAACCTGTTTCCGCACAAGACGGTGGTCCAGAACGTCACCGAGGGGCCGATCGTGGTGCAGAAACGCCCCAGGGACGAGGCGCGCGCGGACGCGATGCGGTTGCTCACCCAGGTCGGCCTGGCGGAGAAGGCGGACCAGTACCCGTATCAGCTGTCGGGTGGCCAGCAGCAGAGGGTCGGTATCGCCCGGGCGCTCGCGCTGAAACCGAAACTGATGTTGTTCGACGAGCCCACGTCCGCACTCGACCCCGAACTGGTCGGCGAGGTGTTGCGGGTGATCCGGGATCTCGCGACCGAGGGCTGGACGATGGTGATCGTGACCCACGAGATCCGGTTCGCGCAGCAGGTAGCCGATCAGGTGTTGTTCGTCGACAACGGCGTCGTACTCGAACGCGGCACACCGAGAGACGTACTCGCCAACCCGACCGGGCCGAGACTGCGCCAGTTCCTGCACCGTATCCTCGACCCGCTGTGAACGGTCAGCGCAGGGATTTCTCCATGAGCACGACGCTCGGCCATTCCACGTCGAAGTCCCTGCGACCCACCAGGAAGAATCCCTGCTCCTCGTAGTAGTCGCGTAGCCGGGCGTTGGTTTCGACGCACTCGAGCCGGACGACGGACGCGTCCTCGGAGCGGGCGTGCTCGTCGACCCACCGGAGCAACTGGGCGCCGAGTCCCGCGCTGGCGTGCCGGCGGTCTGTCATGACCCGGGCCACGTAGGCGGCCGGTATGTCGTCCTCGGTCCACACGTCGGGGTCGGACCGCAGCACCCGCAGCGCGCCCACCACGATGCCCGCGAACAGCGCGACACGCCATTCCCCGAACTCGATCTGTTCACGAACGTCGGCGAGCGACACCTCACCCCGGGCGGGTGCGTCGAGTTCCCTGGCCAGGATCCAATCCTCAGCGTCCCAGTGCATCTGAACGATGTCTTCAGCCTGCTCGAGTACTGCCCGCTCCACGGTGACCGCCATGCACACACAGTAACCACCCCGCGACGAAAACAAACCACCGCTGTACCCGTGTCGATCTGCGATGATGTGACTGGAGTTACAGTTACATTCTGGGACAGTTACCTCAGGCGGTGGTAGCGATGAAGCTGTTTCGTGCAGTGGTCCTGATGACACTCTCCACCTGCGCGGCCGCGTTCGTCTGCGTCCATCCCCCACGTGTGTCCGCCCAGCCCCTGGGCACCGAATCCATTCTCCCGTCCCCCATTCCGGACGACGACTTCTTCGCGTGGCCGCCGAACGTCGCGGAGTTCGACGCCGGTGAGATCATCCGCTCGCGGGAAGTGACGCTCCGGGCGTTCCCGAACACGCTGGTGCCGCACCGGGCTCACCAGATCATGGTGCGTTCCAACGATTCCAAGGACCGTCCCGTGCCGGTGACCGCGACGGTCCTGGTGCCGACCGCGGCGTGGACGGCGCCGGAACCGAGACCGGTGGTCGCCTACAACATGCCCATCGACTCCCTGGGCGCCCGGTGCACCCCGTCCTACAAGATGGTGCACGACTGGCAGACCCTGGACCTGGACATCCCACCGGTGCTGTCGCTGTTCCTCGCGAAGAACTACGCGGTGCTCGTGCCCGACCACGAGGGACCGCGGATGGCGTACAGCGCGGGACGAATGGCGGGTCATGCCGTGCTCGACAGCATCCGCGGCATGAAGCGTCTGCCCGGTCTCGGGCTCTCGGACAGTCCGGTCGTCGCGACGGGTTACAGCGGTGGTGCGATCGCCACCGGCTGGGCGGCGCAACTGCAACCGTCGTACGCGCCGGACGTCGAACTCGCCGGCGCCGCCGCGGGCGGCATCCCCGCCGATTTCGGTTTGCTGCGCAGGACGATGAACGGCCAGCTCGGTTCGGGTCTGTACCTGTCCGCCGTCCTCGGGCTCGCCCGCGAGTATCCGGAAATGCTGACACTGGCGAATCCGCTCGGTGTGCTGCTGGCGACGTCCCCACTGAAGGACCAGTGCATCCTGGCCCTCGCACCCGCCGGGATCGCGTTGCTTCCCGCCGAACTGTTCGCGGCCGTACCCGACCCGTTCGGCAATCCCACGGCCCGAACGGTGGTCGCCGAAAACAGGATGGGCGCGCTCACCCCGGCCACGCCGGTGCTGCTGTATCACGGGTCGTCGCGGGTGTTCCTCGGCGACGAATGGATTCCGGAGGAGGGGGTGATCGCGCTGCAGCAGGAGTGGTGCCGCGGCGGCGGCGACGTCACCTACGCCCCGCAGTTCGGCGAGCACCTCACCGCGGCCGTGTTCGCGCTGCCCGAGGTGGTGCGCTGGATCGACGAGCGACTGGCCGGGGTGCCTGCGACCGCGGGATGCCGCTGACGGTTATCCGTGCACGTGCGGCAACAGCAGATCGGCCTGACCGACCTGGACGACCCGCGCCTCGTCGAGCCACTTCGCGGTCTGCTCCCGTGCCCGCGTGATCAGCTCGTCGGCGTCGCCGAAGTCGGCGGGACTCGTGTCCAGTGGGCACAGCGGGGGCACCACCCGGATGTCGGCGGCACTCTCGTACCGTTCGATGTCGAGGGCGAGCCGCTGATTGATCGCGAGGGTCACACCGAGCAACCCCATGCCCAGGGCACTTCCGGGGACCTTCGAGAGGGTGCACGCATATCCGGTCGGGAGTACCCACACGGTCGTGGCCCCCAATTCGATTGCATGGGAGATGGGCGTGTTGTTGACGACCCCGCCGTCCATCAGCGCCCGGCCGTCGATCACCACGGGTGGGAGGATGCCGGGCAGCGCCGCGCTGGCGGTGACGGCGTCGACGGCCGGCCCCGTGGACAGCCGGACGTCCTTGCCGGTCAGCACGTCGGCGGMGATGACGTGCAGCGGGATCGGCGCGTCCTCCATCCGTTCGAACCGCAGATTCTGCTCCAGCAGCCTCCGGATGGCGCGGTTGGACACCAGATGGTTCCGGAGGCCGACGAAACCGGTGAATCCGGTGAGCAATCCGGTGGGGAACACCGCACTGCGGGTGAGACCACGCCACAGATCGGCGAGTGCACGCAGATCTGCGTCGGAGGAGCCGCCGGCGAGCCAGGCGCCGTTGAGCGCGCCGACGGACGTGCCGACGATGAGGTCCGGCCGAATTCCCCTGCCGATCAGGGTCTGCAACATGCCGACCTCGATGGCACCGAGGCTCGCCCCACCCGACAGAACGAAAGCTGTTGTCATGCCGCCACCGTAACGGGTCAGCCCCGCCGGTACAGGCTCGCGATGTCGTCGGCGAAGCGCTCGGTCACCACGGGACGCTTGATCTTCAGGGTGGCGGTCAGCTCTCCGTCGGCCTCCGTGAGGTCGCGGCCGAGGACGACGAACCGTTTGATCGACTCCGTGTGCGAGACGGTGGTGTTCGCGTCGTCCACCGCGTCCTGCAGGTCCCCGCGCAGCTCCTCGTCGTCGCGCAGGTCCGCCACCGTGGCGTCGGACGGCTTGCCGTGCGCGGACTTCCACTTGTCGAATTCCTGCGGATCGACCGTCAGCAGGGCACCGATGAACGGGCGGCCGTCGCCCACCACGACCGCCTGCGAGACGAGGGTGTGCGAGCGCAGCCGGTCTTCGAGGGGCCCCGGCGACACATTCTTGCCGCCGGCGGTGATCAGCAGATCCTTCTTGCGGCCGGTGATGGTGAGGTAGCCCTCGTCGTCCAGGTCGCCGAGATCGCCGGTGCGGAACCAGCCGTCGTCCAGCACGTCCCGGGTGGCGTGTTCGTTTCGCCAGTAGCCGCCGAACACGACGCCGCCGCGCAGTTCGATCTCACCGTCTGCGGCGATGCGCACGCTGTTGCCGTCCAGGGGCTGACCGACCGTCCCGATCTTCTGAGCGCCGGGGACGTTCACGCAGTGCGCGGCAGTCGATTCGGTGAGACCGTAGCCCTCGTAGACCGGAACTCCCATGCCGCGGAAGAAGTGACCGAGCCTCGGGATGAGGGCCCCGCCACCGGAGATCGCCCACCAGCAGTCGCCGCCCAGGGCGGCACGGAGTTTCGCGTAGACGAGTTTGTCGGCGAGCGCACGCTCGAGCCGGAGTCGCAGCGACGGACCGCCCGTGTCCTGGGCCTCGCTGTACGCCACCGCCGTGGTCTCGGCGAAGTCGAAGATCCGTTTCTGCAGGCCGCCCGCCGACGCCGCCTTGCGCGCCGCACCGTCCCGCACCTTCTCGAACACGCGGGGTACACCGAGAATGGTGTTGGGCCGGAAACGTTCGAATTCGCCCGTGACCGTGCCGAAGTCGGACCAGTGTGCCTGCGTCGCGCCGGCCTCGAACATCGCCAGCGACACCGCGCGCGCCAGCACGTGCRCCAGCGGAAGGAACGTCAGGACGCGGTTGCCGGGCCGGGCGACGTCACCGATCGGTGCCGCGAGCAACGCCCGCACCTCCGACAGGAAGTTCCGGTGGGTGAGGGTGCAGCCCTTGGGACGGCCCGTGGTCCCGGACGTGTACACGAGCGAGGCGAGATCGTTGGCGGTCAGCGCCACCACCCGTTTGAACACCTCGGAATCGTCGATCGACAACCCGTCCTTGATGAGCGTGCCCACCGCGTCCTCGTCGATGGTGAGGATGCGCTTCAGCGTGTAGGGGATGCCGTCACCCTCGAAACTCGACGCGTGGGCCGGAGTCTCCACGAGCGCGGCGACCGCCCCTGAATCCTCGATGATCCACCGGATCTGGTCGTGCGAGGACGAGTCGTAGATCGGGACGGACGCGGCGCCGGCCGCCCAGATCGCGTAGTCGAGCAGCGACCATTCGAATCTCGTCGACGACAGCAGTGCCACACGGTCGCCGGGCTGGACACCGTTGGCGATCAAACCCTTCGCGACCCCGATGACGAGCGCGCCGAAGTCCTTGGCCGTCACGTCGACCCACCCACCGGACTCGGGACGTGTGTACATCACCCGATCCGGATGGCTCTCGGCGTGCGCGAACACCCTCAGCACGGCGTTCTCGTGGTCGGAGACGGTGAACGTCGGGGCGCTGGTGTACTCACGCACGGGTGTCGTCTCCGATGCTGTCGTGGTCTGTGTCGCCGCCCTGGCGGAATTTCCGGAGGTGCCGGGCGAACGCGGCGATTTCACTGTCCGACCACGTGGCCACCCGGTCGCGGACTTCCTCCACGCGGCGTGCGTCGGCGCCGGCCAGCACCGCGACGCCGCCGTCGGTGAGGCTCAACGGATGACCGCTGCGGAGCGGTCCCGGCTCCGCGTGCACCCACCCCTCGTCGATGCAGCCCCGGAGTTGACGCGACACCGTGGAGCGGTGCACGCCGAATGCGTCCGAGATCTGGGTGGCCCGGCATCCCGGATTGCGGGCGACGAAGGAGAGCAGCGAATGTTGAGCGAACGTCGGGGATCCGACGGGAGGACGGTCATCGGCAACCAGTTGACGGACGAGGCGGACGAGTTCGTCATGGACGGCCACCACGCCCGACGCGGGCGTTTCCTCCGGCTCGACCTCGTTGTGTTGCACACCGCAACTGTATCCGACCACTCTGGCCTCGACCACCCGCACCCCGATTCCCTTTGTCCTTCGCTCGACTCACGTTCTGCCCATACTGCTATCGATCGTTCGGAAATTCATTCGGCCCGAATCGTCACACGGTCACAATTGGAGAACGCTTTCCGTCCACCGCTACCGGCCGGACAACGGGCGCCGTCAGAAATCCGTTGCGGCCGCGGGCCCGTCGATACACTCTGTCCGCATGCTGATCAGACGCGAGAATCCGGGCGACATCGACGCGGTGGCGGAGGTGCACCGGCAGGCCTTCGACGGCGACACTCCCCTCGAGGTCGGCCTCGTGACCCGATTGAGGTCGGGCGACGCGTGGATTCCGCAGCTGTCCCTCGTCGCCGAACTGGCCGGGTCCGTCGCCGGCCACGTGTGCCTGACCCGCGCGACCGTCGACTCCACGGACGTACTCGCGCTCGGCCCGATCGGCGTGCTCCCCGACCTCCAGCGCGACGGCGTGGGTTCGGCACTGATGCACGCCGCACTCGGCGGCGCCGACGCCAGGGACGAACCCCTGGTGGCACTGCTCGGTCACCTCGACTACTACCCGCGGTTCGGCTTCGTCTCCGGAACGTCGGTCGGGATCGAGCCGGACCAGCCCTCGTGGTCGTCCCACTTCCAGGTCCGCCGGCTCGCACGCTGGAATCCGAGCATCACCGGCACGTTCAGGTACGCCGCGCCCTTCTACGACCTGTGACGTCGTAACCGCTGGTAGTTTGAGGTGGCACGTGTCACGGGGGTGAGCGGAACCGAGGTAGGAAACGATGGAGCACGCGGCCGAGGGCGCCGGAACAGCCGGGCCGGTGGATGCGTCCGTCACGACGACCATCGTCCGCCGGGTCCTTCCCGGCTGCGACGAGGAGTTCGCCGACTGGATCCAGACCGGACTCGGGCTGGCCCGGCTGTTTCCCGGATTCCTCGGCGGAGGATGGCTGAAGGAGAGCAGCACCTCCGATGTCTGCGTGATCGTGCTGAAGTTCGAAACCCAAGCCGCGCTGGACAACTGGTTGACATCGTCGCTGCGGAACGGATGGCTGAGGACCGGCGGGAACATCGCGGTCGAGGAGCCGGACGAGCCGGCATCCGACGTGGAGAGCCTGTTCGAACGCCCTCGACGCCGGACCGTCGCCGGCCACGGTCAGGCGGACTCCCCGGGGATCTGCGCACCCGACGGCATCCCCTCCCCCAAATAGGTCTGATAAAACGGGCGCCAGTCCGCGGACGCATCTCCACGGTGACCGGGCGCGTCGGAGCCGTCGAGGTGCCGGTCGAGGTCGGCGAGGCAGACACTCCACCCGGCGGCGTTCCTGGCTGCCGTGTTGCGGACCTCGAGAACGTTGACGAGCGTCAGGGCGCACCCGTCCGCGGTCGGCTCGACCTCGAAGTGGATCTCGTCCCCGCCCCACGTGAACGCCAGCGTGCACGGGGCGCCGTAGACGAGGACCGTCCCCGTCTCGGGGTCGCTGTGCGGTTCCGGAAAGAACTCGATGTCGCCGCCGGCGTAGGTGTCGAGGCGGACCCGTGACGGAAACCAGTGCGCGAGCTCGTCCGGCTCCGACACGGCCTCCCACAGCCTCTGGACGGGGAACGGGTACGTGCACCGGAACCGCACGGCGGGACGACCCTTGAACTCGAAATACCTTCCGTGGATCACCGGCCCACTCCCTCGCTGTCGTACCTGACGACAGCTTGACACGGGAGACCGACGTCCACACCGAAGTTGGCCGACAATTCCGAGCACCCTCCTCCCTTCCTGTCGGACAACTCCCCTACGGTGGCGGAGTGACGTCGCCTTGGTCGGAGGGACAGGTCGCATCGGTCGCCCCCGATGCCGGCTCGCTCGCTGCCGCCGCAAAGCTGTCGGCCGCGTGGTCGGAGACGGGCAGCAACGGTGGCGCGCTCTGGGGACTGTGCCAGGGCAGCGGCAAGAGCCCCTATCGATCGGTCGTCGATCTCTCCGGGCCGGCGTACAACTGCTCGTGCCCGAGCCGGAAATTTCCCTGCAAACACACGCTCGGATTGTTGCTGATCTGGTCGCACGGCCGGGTCCCGGAGCGGTCCGAACCGCCGCCGTTCGCGGCGGACTGGCTGAGCCGCAGAGCGGGGCGGGCAGCCGCGCCGGCGGCTGCCGCCACCACGACGGCCGGTGCGAAGGCCACCGAACGCCGGACCGAGCGGGTGACGGCGGGCCTCGACGAACTCGACCTGTGGCTCACCGACCAGATCCGCGGCGGGCTCGGCGCAGCCGGCATCTCGGCATCCGCGTTCGACGCCATCGCCGCCCGCATGGTCGACGCGCAGGCGCCCGGCGTCGCGTCCGCCCTGCGTCGCCTGCCGATCGTCGTGGCCACCCGCGCCGACTGGCCGGACCGGCTGCTCCGCGAGTACGCCAGGCTGCACCTCCTCGTCGTCGCCCATCGCCGTCTGAGCGAACTACCGGAACCACTGCAGGCGTCGGTGCGCTCGCACGTGGGGTACCCCGTGGCAACCGACAGCGTGCGCGGCGAGCCGGGAGTCCGTGACCGGTGGATGGTCCTGGGAATGCAGACCACCGAGGAGAAGCGCCTCTTCACCCGCAAGGTGTGGCTGATCGGCCGCAACCACGGTCGCCGCGCGATCCTCCTGGACTTCGCGCACGGCTCCGCGAACTTCTCGACAG
>NZ_JBFUGT010000054.1:0-38041 GCF_056402775.1 Rhodococcus sp. P3_B8 | reverse complement strand
GCACGGCCCCACCCAGGACAAGGGTGCGCGCTGGGAACCGAAGGAGATCGGACCCGTCGTCGCCGACCTCCTCGCCAAGGCCGAAACCCCGCTCCCGGTCTACGGCGCCTGAACAGGGGGGTGCGCAGCGCATGTCGATTCCGCTGCGCACCCATGAGTCGTCGGAGCACGGCTGCCTTTGGCAATTCAGCTCGGGAGCACGTGGACTAGGTGAGCCGCACTCGCATCATTTCGAGTCCCTGAGTGGCCGCTGACGACCCGGAGAAGGCCGACGAGTCGACGAGGTGCATGTCAGGAAACCGAGTCGCCAGCACTTGCAGCGCTTCGGTCATTTCGGCTCGCGCCAGTGCGTGGCCGAGACACAATCGGTGACCGCGCCCAAAGGTGAGATGCTTTGTCGCGTTCGCCCGGGCTAGATCAAATACATCGGGGTTAGGGAACATCGCAGGATCGCGGTTTGCAGCAAAGATATTGAGCGCGATCGGAGTGCCCGGGGAGAAGTGAATGTCGTCGACAACCAGGTCCTGGGTTACCGTCCGCAAGATGGTGTGCAGGGAAGGTTGCAGGCGCATCGATTCGTCGATCGCAGCTGTTGCCAGGTCGGGGTTCTCGACGAGCGCATCCCATTGCCCCCGGTTCTGCATGAGAAGCGCCACGGCGGAACCGAACTGCAGCCTGGTGGTGTCATGTCCCGCGAAGAGAAGGTTGACTAGAGCGCCAAACATCTCTCCCTCGGAGAGACGGTCCTCGTTACCAGCGTCGGATTCCGCTTCGATAATCGCTGTCACGAAGTCGTCAGCAGGTTTCACACGGCGAAGGGTGACTAGATCACGGAAGTACTCGTACAGACCGCGCAATGCGCGATCGATTTCGCCCATGAATGGGTCGATGGGGTAATGGGAGAGTCGTGCAAGACTGACAGTCCACTCCTTGAAAAGTGGAATATCCGCAACGGGCACGCCAAGTAGTCGGCAGACGACTTCGATGGGATATACATCGTTGAAGTCAGCGACGAGGTCCAGCTCACCACTGGACGCGTGAGCGTCCAGCAGCCCCTCGGCGCAGGCACGCATGACCGAACGGAGTCGCCTCACTCGTGACGCCGAGAACGCCAGTTGTAGTACGCGCCGGATCGGATCGTGGCGAATCCACGGCATCAGCGGGAGCATGCCTTCCGACGCGTACTGGAGGATAAGGTCCGAAGCGTTCTGCTGTCTGTAGTACTCGCTGCCGGGTCCGTCGAGGTGTTCTTTGTCCAGGGTCAGTTGGGAACAGGCTTCGTACGACAGCACCTCATAGCCGCGAACGGACCTAGCCAGCCATATTCGCTCACGCGCGGCGCGCACTACCGATGCTGGATCTGCCCGATACTCATGACTTTCGTAGTCGAGATAAGGAAGCGCCAGGTCCTCCAGGGTGCGTATCTGCGTCGCCATCACGCGTTTCCTTCAGAATGGGAGATGGACTTCACGCCAGCGCCCGCAGGCGCGGCGCAAGGTCACGCTCGAAAAGCTGAAGGAAGCGCTTCTGGTCGTGCCCAGGCGCATGGAAAACGAGGTGATTGAGTCCGGCATCGACGTACTGCCGGATCTGCTCGACCGCGTGGTCGGGGTCCGATGCAACGATCCACCGCTTGGTGACCTGTTCGATGGGCAACGCATCGGCTGCCGCTTCCATCTCGATCGGATCATCGATGCTGTGTTTCTGCTCCGCAGTCAGCGATAGGGGTGCCCAGAACCGAGTATTCTCGCGTGCACTCGCCGGATCGGTGTCGTAAGAAAGCTTGATCTCGATCATCCGATCGATCGAATCGGACTCACGGTCCGCTTTCTGTGCCCCTTCCGCCACCGCCGGCAGCAGCCTCTCGGTATACAGGTCCATCCCTTTGCCTGATGTGCAGATAAACCCTTCCCCGGCTCGTCCTGCATACCGCGCTACCAAGGGTCCGCCCGCCGCGATGTACACGGGGATGCCGCCCTTGGGAACGTCGTAGATCGATGCCCCCTTCGTCCTGTAATAGACGCCGTCGAAGTCGACGCGCTCCCCGGTCCACAGGGCTCGCATCAGGTCAACCGACTCGCGGAGGCGGGCGAACCGCTCCTTGAATTCCGGCCAGTCACCTTCGAATCCGGTGGCGATCTCATTGAGCGCTTCACCTGTGCCCACGCCGAGCATGATCCGGTCGGGGTAGAGGCAGCCCATGGTCGCGAAGGCTTGCGCAATCACCGCGGGGTTGTATCGAAAAGTTGGGGTCAGAACCGAAGTGCCGAGCTGGACTCGCTTCGTACGCTCGCCAACCGCGGTCATCCAGGCGATGGAGAAGGGCGCATGTCCACCGGTGTGCCGCCACGGCTGGAAATGGTCGGAGACGGTGACACTGTCCAGGCCGTGATCTTCAGCCGCCACGCCCAACTCGACCAATTCTCTGGGCCCGAACTGTTCTGCAGATGCTTTGAGGCCAAGCTTGAGGTCCATGATTCTCCTGAGGTCAACGCTCGTCGGGACATCGCATCATCAGGTTCTCTGCACGTCGTATCGTGCTTACGGGCCGGGCACGCCGCCGCAGCGCACCCAGGATCGGCGTCACTCGACCCAGAGGCTGTGATGTGCGACATACGCTACCATGAAAACGAGCAAGCGCATGCTTGGTATTGCGCCCGGCTTTCCGTGTGCGGCGGGAGTGGCGGGTGGCGGCGGGCATGGTCGGCACCCGGCATGGTGGCGTGGGCATCCGTGTTCAGCCCCACAGTAGGAGGGTGCGTAAACAGTGCATCTCCGTGCGAACTTCGCCCACTTCGCCCAGGTGTGAGAGTGGGTCGATATCTGCGTCGTCGTGCCGGGTTTTTGAGCCGTTGGCGCGAGCAGGTTGCGGGGTGCCGCTACGCGGATGATTCGGCAATGAAACCCCCTGTTGTGTAATTGATTTCGCTTCTACTTGCAATCATGCATAAGTGCCGGTCATGGAGCGATTCGACCATGGTCCCGAGGATGGGTGAAAAAGGGGGATCGCGAGTGCGCGTCCAATCTTGAAGCCGGGAACGCTGGCTCCGGGGTGTCGAAGTCGGACACTAGCAGGCTGGAGGACGGGATGGGGCGAAAGGGAATGGCTCCGAGGTTCCGCTTGACAGTTGTGACCTGCCTCATAAAGATGTGTAGCAAGCGCATGCTTGGGTAGTCGCGCTTGCACGCGTAGTAGGAGTACTTGTTGTTGACTCATGCGTCGCCAGGATTCGGGAAGGTCCCAGCCTCCTGAGTGGTCGTCGCGTGCGAGTGGCGACCAGGATCTGCGCGAACCCGACGCGTGCTCGCAACCTGTGTTCGCATACATCCATGCGCGCACGTCGGCGAAGTAGGAATGGGCATCGACCGATCCGGTCGACACCGACATCACCACGAGAAAGGAAACACTCACAATGGGACGGGTAGCCGGCAAGGTCGCGTTCATCACCGGAGCCGCACGGGGTCAGGGCAGGTCCCACGCGTTGCGGCTGGCGGAGGAAGGCGCGGACATCATTGCACTGGACATTCTCGAAGACGTGGAGACCGTGCCCTACGAAAGTGCCTCCGCTGAAGATCTCGACGAGACAGTCGCCCTGGTGGAGAAGACCGGCCGGCGGATAGTTGCACAGAAGGTCGACGTCCGCGATCAGGCAGCCGTGTCGGAGGCTGTACGCCAAGGCGTCGCCGAACTCGGCCGTTTGGATGTGGTTGTGGCCAACGCAGGGATCTTCGGAACTCCGGCGAAGATCTGGGAAATGACCGACGAGTTGTGGCAGACCACCATCGACGTCAATCTGACGGGAGTCTTCCACACCGTGAAGGCCACGGTCCCATACCTCCTCGAGCAAGCCGAGGGCGGCTCGATCATCATCACCAGCTCCGCAGCCGGCCTCAAAGGCGTACCGAACTACGGAAGCTACTCGGCGTCCAAACACGGTGTACTCGGCCTCGCGCGTTCACTCGCCATGGAACTCGCCGAACACAACATCCGGGTCAATACCGTACATCCCGGGAATGTCGACACCAAGATGATCATCAACGACACCACCTTCAAGGTGTTTGTGCCGGACAAAGAGCATCCCACGAAGGACGATGTCCGGGAGAGCTTTATGTCGACGCTGATGATGCCGATCCCCTGGCTGGATGCGACCGACATCTCGAATGCCGTGCTATGGCTCGCGTCGGACGAGTCGCGATACGTGACCGGTGTGGCCCTGCCCGTCGACGCAGGAATGACGGCGAAGTAGCAACACCGAATTCAGGAGTCGGGATGCCGGGGCGCAGCTACATTTGCCCAGCCCCCGCGCGGGAAGCCGTGTGAAGTCGACCGCTGGTTCCGCACGAGTGAACCCGCAATCGACGCCGGGCCCGATTCGGCCCAGCGCGCGAAAATCACTATCGTTCAACAACAACTGCTCCCGGACGGTCGAAGACCTGATGAAGCAGAAGCTCGTCAGCCTCGACGCCGTCGACATCACCGTGCTCGATGGGGCCGACCACATGGCCGACTGAGTTTCACCGGCCAAATAGCACGAAAGTCCGTCGCGAATTCAGCACGTCATCCACGCAGCTTGAACCCGCTGTCGACGGCTTACATGACGCGAGCCAATCGTTTCCAACCAGTTTTGGCGCACGAGCGCACCCTGAGGAGGACCTGCATGAGACTGCGAAAACCCGTCGTCACGGCATCAGCACTTGTGATGTTGTTAAGCGCGGCAGCATGTGGTGGTTCCGGTGGTGACGAGGCCACGGCGGCAACAGGCACCTGCACCACCGAGCGAATCGGTGGATCGGTTACCCAGGGAACGCTGCTCTCGCCGCGTGGACTTGACCCGGTAGGTCAACCCGGTGCCGCCGGTAGCGGAGGCACAGAAGTCCAGGCGCTATTCGACACCCTGATCACCTACAACGCCGAGACACAAGCGTACGAACCGCAGGTTGCGCAATCCTTGGACTCCAACGCGGACCACTCCGTGTGGACGATGAAGCTCCGTGACGGAGTGACATTCGGCAACGGTGACGCTCTCACCGCCGACGATGTCAAGCGAAGTATCGAGCGCCACCAATCGCCGAGCAATACCCAAGTATCTCGTGGCGAAGCGTTGACCATCGCCTCCATGGACGTTGTCGACCCGCTGACGATTCGCTTCACACTCGACGGTCCATATCCCAGCTTCCCTCACGTTCTGGCCACTGACGTCGGCATGGTGACCAATCCACGAATCGTCGACGCGATGGGGCCTGATCAGTTCGCACTCAACCCCCGAGGTGCCGGAGTCGGTCCCTACGAGCTCGTGCGGTACACGCCAGGCGAGGAAATCGTCATGGCCGCGAAGAACGACTATTGGGGCGGTCCTGTGTGCATTGGGACGCTGAGGTTCATCAGCATCTCGGGCGCCGACGCCACCTTGGACGCGCTCCGAACGGGTGAACTTGACATTGCACTTCTCCGTGAACCCCCCGCAATCGATGAAGCACGAGCGGAGGGATTCGAAAGCTTGCCCACCCTCTACAACTATGGCGAGGGCATCGTGATGAACTCAGCCTCGAACAGGCCAACCGCCGATGTTCGGCTTCGCAAAGCGATCACTGCGGCAATAGATCCCGAGGCCATCAACAACCGCGTATTCAACGGAACGGCACTTGCGACCTCGGCGCTAATTCAGGAGGCAACTCCCGGCCTGTATTCCGGCGAGAAGGGGCCCGCGTACGACCCCGACTCCGCCAGACGCCTCGTCGACGAGGTCAAGAGTTCAGGGTGGAACGGGTCCATTCGGCTGCTGGCGGATAACAGCCCCATTCGGGTCAACGAGGCGATTGCAGTCAAGGCGCTCCTCGAGAACGTGGGCATTACGGTCGAATTGACCAACGACATGTCCTTGGCGGAGGTTCTGGGAAGGGTTGCCTCCGACCGTGACTACGACCTTGTCATTTGGGGACCCAACTACACCAATGAAGGCCTGTGGGCTCTGATGAATCGACAGCTGAACAGTCAGAGCAAATCCAACTACTACGGATACGCCGACAACCGGATGGATGCAGCGTTGGCAGACCTGCGGGCCGCGGACACGGTCGACAAGCAACAGAAGATCGTCGGCCGCATGCAGGCAATCCTCAACGACTCTCCGGTAATTGCCAATTTCGCCGCCTACGAGGAAGACAACATTCATTCCAACCGCGTCGGTGGCTTGCTCCTCACACGGGGGAGCGTGCTCCGTTACGACAAGGCATTCGTCACAGGTTCATAGGAGTCACGCGACTGGAGGAGGTCTGTCATGTTCCACAGAGTTGCCACTGTGCTCCTGAGAATCATTCCCGTCCTGATCGTTGTGAGCGTGAGCACGGCGGTTCTGATTGAACTTGTTCCCGGAGACCCGGCAGTTGCCGTCGTCGGCGCCGAAGGGACCCCCGAACAGTACGCCGCAGTTCGTGAGAATCTCGGTCTCGATCGCCCGTGGTTCGCGCGCTACCTGGACTGGCTCAATGGACTTCTACACGGAGACCTGGGTAAGACACTGGTGCCACCCATCCAGGATGTCTCAACCCTGATCGCTACGCGTCTTCCCGTGACGTTGGAGATTGCCGTGCTGTCGGTTCTTCTTGCGCTGGCGATTTCGATACCGGTAGGAACATGGTCGGCCTACCGGTACGGCCGTGCATTCGATCGTGTTGCGTCGGGCTTGTCCTTTGCGTTGATCTCGGTACCGAGCTTCCTGCTGGCGCTGATCCTGATCTACTTCGCGGTCTTTCGCCCCGAGGCGGTGAAAGGGCTCATACTTGCGGCCTGTGTGATCGCTACCGTCGTTCTGGCGGCGGCGACGGTCGGCAGGCGGGGTGCACAATTGACCGCACAGGGACGCCGCGGCGTCCGGTTGTTCGCACTGGGCGTGTTCGCGGTCGGTTTCGTCCTCGCCGCCTTCCTGCCGGACTTTCCACGACAAGGGTTCGCTCGGATCGGTGAAGATGGTCTGGCCGAGAATCTGCGCACGATTTTCCTCCCGGTTCTCGTTCTGGGGCTCGCCGAAAGCGCTCAGCTCACGCGCCTGCTCCGCAGCGATATGGCGACCACTCTCAATGACGACTTCGTACTGGCGTCGCGCGCGCAAGGGATGCCAGTACGGCACATTCTGGTCAAGGAGGCGCTCCGACCGTCGACCTTCTCGTTGGTCACTGTCGCGGGCATCAGTTTCGGCAGGTTGCTCGGCGGCACAGTCATCGTCGAGACGATCTTCCGCCTCCCGGGCATGGGCACATTGATCGTCGAAAGCGTGGCGAAAAAGGAGTTCATGGTGTTGCAGGCCGCAGTGCTCGTCGTTGCCGCCCTCTACGTGCTTGTGAATGCCCTGGTCGATATTTCGTACCTGTACCTGGATCCGAGGACCCGCCATGTCCGTGTCTGAACGCATAGAAGAGCCGACCCGAGACGACGAACGATCCTCGGCCGTAGGGACACATCCTCCGGTGCATCCGGAACGCCGCAGTCCACCTATCAAAGTCTGGTTTCGACATCTTGGACTGTGGCTGAGCGTCGGATGGCTCGCCGTGGAAATCATCGCCGCTATCTTCGCTGACTTCCTCCCACTCGCCGAGGGCCGAAACCCTTCGTTGACCTTGGATGCTCCGATCCTTCAACCCCCTCAGATCCTCTCCGGGCATCCGCTCGGCACCGACCGTCAAGGACTGGACATCTTGAGTGGGGTGATCTATGGAGCGCGCACCTCCCTGGTCGTTGGCTTCGGGGCTGTCTTCCTGGGAGTAGTGGTCGGCGGCGTCCTCGGTCTGACGGCGGGGTACTACCGGGGCAAGGTGGACGCTGGGCTCAATTTCCTCAACGATGCGCTGCTCGCCTTTCCACCGTTGATTTTCCTTCTCGCGCTCTCGTCGGTTGTTCGACCGAACCTCGAGAACGTCACACTAGTCCTCGGAGTGCTCGCTATCCCGGCGTTCTTCCGCCTGACGCGTGCCAACACGATGGCCTACTCCCAGAGGAATTTCGTACTTGCGGCGCGGGCGCTCGGTGCGCGGAGTTCGCGGATTCTTGCACGCGAATTGACCCCGAACGTCTTGGCTTCGACCCTTGCGTACGCGTTCGTCGTCGTTGCCGTTCTCATTGTTGCCGAGTCCTCTTTGAGCTTCCTCGGGTTGAGTATCCAGCGGCCCGAACCGACGTGGGGCAACATGATCGCCTCCGGCCAGAACGACCTCGAGAAACACCCTCATTTGGTGTTCGTGCCTGGCGTTGTCCTTTTCCTGACAGTGCTTTCGCTCAATCGAATCGGCGACTGGGCGCAGCGACGTTGGGACCCACGGTCACGGAAACTATAGATAACCTGCGACGAGTTCGGAGAGCGGCTATGAGTGGAAATGCGCTACTGGAAGTGCGAGATCTGACGACCCGGTTCGACACTCCGAAGGGCTCCGTGTGCGCTGTGAACGGGGTGTCGTTCGCTCTGGAGAGGGGTGCGGCTCTCGGCATCGTGGGTGAATCCGGTTCAGGAAAATCAGTGCTCGTGCGGACCATCATGAATCTGCTTCCCGAGAATGCCTCTGTGTCAACCGAGTCGCGGGTGTTCTATGACGGTTGTGATGTCGCAACCATGGCACCGGAGGAGAAGCAACACCTGTGGGGTCCACGAATCAGCATGATCTTCCAGGACCCGATGACTGCGCTCAACCCCGTTCGAAAGATCGGCGCTCAAATCGCAGACCCTCAGCGTTATCACCTACATCGAACGAAGCGGCAGGCTTGGGATAACGCGGCCGACCTACTCGCCCAGGTCGGGATTTCGGATCCGCGGCGACGACTGGATCAATATCCGCACGAGCTTTCAGGCGGCATGCGGCAACGTGTCATGATCGCAATTGCAATTGGCTGTGAGCCGGATCTGCTCATCGCAGACGAGCCGACCACGGCACTGGACGTGACCGTTCAACGGCAGATCCTGGACTTGCTGACCGAGATCCAACGTGATCGAGACATGGGATTGCTACTCATTACTCATGATCTGGGCGTGGTCGCTCAGCACACAGACCATGTCGCTGTCATGTATGCCGGCAGTTTCGTCGAATCGGCGCCAACCGGCACACTCTTCCGGAACATGGGGCATCGCTATACTTCCGCGTTGCTCCGATCCACCCCCCATGCCGGGGCAGTGCCTCACACCAGACTGCATTCGATCGCGGGACGTCCACCGGACCTGGTGAATCCACCGTCAGGTTGCCGATTCGCTCCTCGATGCGAGCACACCGTCAGGGACTGCCGAGTTCCGCCGGCCTACCTCTCGGTAGGTGACGCTCATCGTCTGGCATGCCACAACCCAAACACAACACAGGTTCCCCGCGACGAAGGAATTGTGCGATGACGACTACAGAGACGTCTGCAACGCCGACCGCGGACGTTCTACTGGAGGTCAGCGAGCTCGAAGTTGAATTCCGGTCCGGACGATCCGACGTCACGCGCGCTGTCGCAGGGATCAGCTTCGACGTCCGCCGCGGCGAAACACTCGGAATCGTCGGAGAGTCGGGGTGCGGAAAGTCGACGACAGCGCGAGCGATTCTCCAACTGCCGAGGCCGACCGGAGGGACAGTCCGCTTCGACGGCCGTGACCTTACCAAGTTGTCCGACGCGGAGATGCGTTCAGTACGACGACGGCTCCAGGTGATCCTGCAGGATCCGATCGCATCACTCAACCCGCGCCGGAAGGTACGCGACATAGTCGCCGAGGGTCTCGCCATCTGGGGCCTAGCAGACAGGGACGAGCGCGTACACCGCGCGATGGAAGCTGTCGGCCTTGATCCGGATGCGACCGGTGACCGGCTGCCGAGTGAGTTCTCAGGTGGACAGTGCCAGCGGATCAGTATCGCGCGGGCGCTCGCACTCGAACCTGAGATGATCATCTGTGATGAACCGGTATCGGCGCTCGATGTGTCGGTCCAGGCCCAGATCGTGAACCTGCTAGAGGACCTCAAGGATCAGTACGGTCTTACACTCGTTTTCGTCTCTCACGACTTGAGTGTCGTCAGGATTGTCAGCGATCGAGTCATGGTCATGTATCTCGGCAAGGTGTGCGAGATCGGTCCGGTCACCGACTTATTCGATGACCCCAAGCATCCGTACACAAAGATGTTGCTGGACGCGTTACCCGTTCCCGACCCCGACGTGAAACGGGCGTCGGTTCAGTCGCACGGTGAGATTCCGTCTGTGATATCACCGCCGACGGGCTGCCGATTTCGCACAAGGTGCGTGCGCGCCACCGCGTACTGCGCGGAAGTGGAGCCGCTACCCACCGAGCTCGGTGGAGACCGTTACGTGTCTTGTCATTTTCCGTTGAGCTGACACTTGGCCCCTAACCCGTGAGCACCGCCATCAGCGCTGCGGGCTCGGCGATCCGTCATTGCTGGCCGACCAACTACAAGCGGCTCAAACAGGCGGCTCGCGCAACCAATGAGGAGTAGCTCGTGACTTCAGCAATCCGTGCAGTGACAGCCGGTGAGATCGACTTCTTCGCGGCGCACGGGTGGGCATATCTTCCTGCCCTCGTCGATCCCGCATGGATCGACCGTCTGCGTGAGATTGCGGTGAATCGACTGCGAGACGTACGTCGCACGCCGAGCGCAGGGGTGGTGGACCGGGCCTTCGGCCAGGATCGCGACGTCGCACAATTTGAGCCAGACTTCCATCGCCTTACCCACCATCCAGCCATGGGAGCAAATGCGGTGCACCTGCTCGGTACCGCAGAACGCGTGCGAGTGCAGATCAGCAATCTTCTCGTCAAGGAACCTGCCGGGGCCGGGCGCCACAGTGAACCCACGGTGTATCACCAAGACTTCCCCTGGCTACCTATGGATCGATCCGCGATGCTCACCTTCTGGGTTGCACTCGCACCGGTCACCGCCGAAATGGGATCGCTGCGGTTCTTTGACAAGTCGAACGTCCTGGGACTCCTAGGGAGGAGCTTCGTAACCGACGGCGACGACATCCCCACCCAACACGCCTGGCTCACTGATCAACCCGTCGTGGGCGGATATGATCTCAGCCCTGGCGATGCCACCGTGCACCACGCGCTCACCGTGCACGGAGCTCCTAAAAACAGCTCCAGCACAGCGCGGCTGTCCTTCACTGCGACGTACTTCGATGCAAATGCTTTGTATACCGGAGCACCGTACTCGCAAACGGACCAGCTCAGTCAGAAGCTCGAGGTCAACAGACCTTTTGAGCATCCTGCGTACCCAATCGTTGGATCCGAGGAGACCCGGTGAGTACCAACACCATAGCGTCAGTACGCGGGCCGCTCGATCTCGCGAATGTCGGCGCAACCCTCATTCACGAGCACATCTTCGGTCTCAGCCCCGAAATCCACTGGAACTGGCCCGACCTTCCCGAGAAGTGGGACCTCGAGCGCCGCGCATTAGAAGCAGCCGAGAGACTCAACGAGATCAAGAGACTCGGCATCGACACGATCGTCGACCTCACAGTGATCGGTCTCGGACGTTGCATCCCGGCAATAGAACGGGTAGCGGCGCACACGGATATCAACATCGTTGTTTCGACCGGGATTTACACCTACGACAGATTGCCACCCTACTTCGGGAACAAGGGCCCAGGATCGATCTTCGGTGGTCCCGACAGGATGGTCGAATTCTTCGTCCGCGACATCACCGAGGGAATCGGCGAAACCGGTGTGCGGGCAGGGATGCTCAAGTGCGCCGTCGACGCTGCCGGAATCACGACAGATATCGACCGTCTGCTTACGGCAGTCTCCGAGACACAACATCGGACAGGAGTCCCGATCACAGTCCACACCGACTCTGAGGCGAGGTCAGGTACAGAGGCGTGGCGCGCACTATCTCGGCTCGGGGTAGCGCCAGACCGGGTAGTTATCGGCCATGCCGGCGACTCCACCGATCTCGATTATCTCTCACGTCTCGCTGATCGCGGACTGTGGCTAGGAATGGATCGATTTGGCATCGAAACGACGTCCTTCGAAGACCGTGTAGCGACGGTCGCAGCGCTGTGTCGGCGCGGCTACACCGAGCGGATGGTGCTGTCACACGACGCCTACAGCTTCAATGACCGAGTCGACCCAGTCGTGGTGAGCAAGGCGCATCCGAACTACCACTACGCGCACATCTCGCGTGACGTCCTACCCGAACTCCGTCGACGAGGCGTCTCAGGCTCGGAAATCGCAACGATGATGGTGGAAAACCCCCGCCGCATACTCGAAGTCCAGTGATTCCTGACTGCCTTCAGCTACCGAAGCAATGCCCTGAGTTGGTGCAAGGTCTCTAGAGTGGGGTCCGTGGCTGCAGTCGGGAGCCAGAACACGACTCGATCGACCCCCATGCTGCGGTATCTGTCGAGTGCCGCCGGGTGGGGGCAGGCGTTGAACAACGTCACCGAGGGGCGAGGCCGGCCAGCTGCGTCGGCGAGCCGCCGCAGCTCGCCGATGCGCCAACCAAGTTCAGCTTCAAACTCCTCAACCTGCCCCGAGAGGGGATCGCCCACCTGATCGGTCCCTTCCCYGAATGGCATCCAACCATCGCCGTAGGAGATGACCCGCTTCAGGACGGTCGGGCCTCCACCCCCGACCAGTACGGGCGGGCGGGGGCGCTGTACGGGCTTCGGCCACGACCACATGGGCGCGAAGTTCACATGCTCTCCCTGGTACGACGCTTCCTTCTGCTGCCAGATCGCACTCATGGCTTCTACCCGCTCACGAATGAGGCTGAACCTAGTTGACGGCTCCGTACCGTGGTTTCGCATCTCCTCGTCATTCCAGCCGGCACCCACGCCCAGGGTTACCCGACCGGCTGACAGTTGATCGATGGACGCGATCTGTTTGGCCAAGATGATCGGGTCACGCTGGGCTACCAGACACACCGCGGTGCCGATCGTGATGTTGGTTGTTGCGGTCGCGGCTGCTGTCATGGCCACGATGGGATCCATCGTTGTGCGGTAATACTCGGGGACGTCGTGGCCGGAGTAACCCGGTGAACCGTCGCCGAGCGGGACGTGAGTGTGGTCGGGGAAGAACACCGACTCGAACTCGCACCGCTCGGCACTCACCGCGAGATCGTTCGGGGTGATCGATTCTGCCGAGGGGAACATCTGGACACCTGCGTGCATCACACGTCCTCCCATCGTTGGGGCGGAATATCGTCGCGAATGTTCATCGGCTCGCGCAGATGGTGCGCCATGTCGCCGAACAGGTCGTTTCCCACTCGACGTTCACTAAAACGCCAGACGTCTCCCACCTTGACGAACCGATCCAGATAGTCGCCTGCAGTAATGGGATTGAGCGGTACACCTGGCGGATTCTGTACGACGAGCACGTAGGAGTGCGCACGGATCACATCGGGGCCGTCATCCTCGATGATCAGGTTCGTAGCGATGTGATGTGTCCTGGGGGTGCCGTTCGGGTAGATCTGGACGTAGCGTGCCCACAGGTCCGCCACAGCTCCCGCGTCGCTGCGAATGGCGAGACTTCCATCGATGTAGATGTCGGCGTGTGCGAATAGTTCTCCCATCTCAGGTAGCCGCCCGGCATCGAGCAGATAGGGGTAGCGGTAGATCAGGTTCTGAATCTGCCGGTGGTCATCGAACTTCACGTGGTCTCCTCGTCGCGGCCGTATGTCGATGCGGGGGAGTGGCCGTCAGCTCAGGCCGAGGTTCTCAGCTGATCGGCACGCTCCCGCAGTGACGCCTTGGCGATCTTGCCGTTCGCCGTGACTGGGAGTGCGTCGAGAACGAGGACGCGGCGTGGGGCCTTGTAGTTCGACATGTTCGCTCGGGCCCAGGCGACGATCTCCTCCTCAGTCGGATCCTCGCCTTCATGTGGGACTACAAACGCCCAGACAACTTCACCGAGGACATCGTCCGGTGCGCCGATCACTGCAGCTTGAGCGAGCTGTGGGTTGTGTAGGAGGAGGCTCTCGATCTCTGCCGGGTAGGCGTTGAAGCCACCGACGATCAACATTTCCTTTGTCCGCCCGACGATCCGGAGATTGCCTTCACCGTCGAGTGAACCGACATCGCCGGTGCTCAGCCACCCATCCGAGGTGAATGCGTCGGAGGTGAGTTGCGGGGCGTCCCAGTACCCTTGCATCACTCCGTAGCCGCGAATCTGGATCTCGCCCTGCTCACCGGTGCGGGCCGGTGCGCCGTCGCTGTCCACCAGGCGGAGCTCCATTCCGGGAACTACTCGACCGGCCGAGCCCGCAACCACAGCCGTCGGGTCGCCCGGCCGGGTCATCGTTACCACCGAGCCCTCGATCAGGCCGTACGCGTTGGTGATTCGCTCGAACCCGAGTCGGTCTTGCAGTGCGATCACGAGTTCGTCCGGAACGCTCGCAGCGCCGACGATTGCCCAGCGGAGCGACGAGGTATCCCGTTGATCGAGTTCGGGATCCGAGAGGATCCGGCTGAAGAGGTTCGGCGGGCCTGCAAGAGTCGTCAGGCCGAGGTCCTCGACCATATCGAGCGCGCGATCGGGATCGAAGACGGCGACAGGCACCATCGTCGCCAGGCGTTCGACGCATGCGATCATGCCGGCATTGATTCCGAAGCCATGTGCGAACGGGCTGACCACTGGGAGTCGGTCACCCTTGCCGAGCCCACAGACTTCGGCCCAATCCCAGTAGGCTCGAAGTATCTGGCCGCCGGTGAGCATGACGCCCTTCGGTTGGCCCGTCGTACCGGACGTCATGAGGATTTCGAAGATGTCGGTGGGTTCGACCGCCAGTGCACGCTTCTCCGCGGCCTCGAGCGGAACCGTGTCGTGCAGATCGAGGAATGCCTCCCACGGGAACGTGCCGGGAATGTTCCTGTCACCCTGGAGCAACACGAGCGTGTGCACGTCGGGGAGATCGGCAAAGGGGGCGTCGGAGCTAGGGCCGCCCACGGCCGTAGCGAGTTGATCGATATACGAGGTACCGAGGAAGTCGTCGATTGCGACGAGCACCCGACATCCGGTTCGACGGAGAACTTCTGCGGTCTCGATCCCTTTTCCCCGCGTGCTGAGGGGAACGACCACGGCACCGCAGTCCCAAATTCCGAAAGCGGTGACCACCCACTGCCAGCAGTTCGGCGCCCACACCGCGATCCGATCGCCCGCGACGACGCCTCGGGAGATGAGAGCTCGCGCGACCTGCGACGCCTGAGTTCGAATATCGGAGAGGCTGAGTGTGGTGTCCCCATCGATGAGGGCAACACTCCGAGGATGGGCGGTCGCGCGCTGGCGGAGCATTCGCGGGAGGGTCCCCCACTCGGGGATTTCGTTCATGAGACGGTCTTCCCTTCGACTGAAACAAGCAATCGCTTGGTTAAGGATCAACCTTCTCACACCAGCAGGCTCGAGGGAAGTTCCTGCGACGCGTTGGCGCAAATGCCGAAGGCCGCCACTCTGCAGTGACGGCCTTCGGTGCAACAGCCGGGTTGGACACGCGGCTACGTTCAGGGTGTTCGTTGTCAGCCCGAGAACAGGGGCCGATCCGGATTCGCCCAAGCGCTCGGCTTCTCGAGGCCGCTCATTACCAATTTCAGGTACTGGTCGGCCAATTCGTCCGCCGACAGGCGTCCGGAAGGTGTGAACCACCGCACCGCGACCCATAAGGAGTCGCGCAGGAATCGGTATGTGATTGCGGTATCGAGGTCCTCCCGGAAGGCCCCGGACGCCACTCCGTCGTCGAGAACCTTGGTCCAGATCCGCCTGACTTCGGCCTCGGACTCGGCGACATACTCGAAGCGCGGAAACTGATTGAGATACCCGCGTTCGTTCTGGATGACCGTGATGGCGGCGCGATGCTCGTCGAGCGAATTGAAAGCCGCCCTCACGAGGTGGCGGAGTGCGACCGCAGGTTCCGAATCCTTGTTGACGATCTCCTCGTACGTCGCCATGAGGCTGGTGAAATACGCGGACAAGATCTCGTCGACGATCGCCTCTTTCGACTCGAAGTGGTGGTAGAGGCTTCCCGAGAGAACCCCCGCTGCGTCACCGATTTGACGTACGGTAGTCGAGCGGAAACCCTGCTCGGCGAAGAGGTCGGCCGCGATGTCAAGCAAAGCCTGGCGCCGTTGGGAGCTGCCTTCTCCCTGTTCCGACCGTTGCCGAGTGCCGCGTCGCGGGCGTGTCGCGGGTGCAGACAGGGTGGTTCGGGATTTCGGTGCCATGGGTACAGTATGCATTGTTTTCACCCAAGCGCTAGTTTGCTTGGTTTCGTCGTGTCCAGCGAATCAGTGTGGACGGGTTCCCGTCCCGCAGGTCGGGCGACGTGAACTCGGCGACTACCTGCAGGCCGACTGTCAGGTCGGATCCGTGCTCGTCTCCGGTCCAGCCGCCGGGTATGAGCAGGTTCTCGCCCGCGTCGAGGCGGACGAGGACGACCACAAACGGCACGACGGTACCGGGGGTGAATGCCCGATGCGTGGCCGTCCAGGTCACCACGGTCCCTGCGCCGTCCGTCGTGAACCACTCCCAGTCGAAGGAGCCGCACTCGTTGCACAGAGCTCGGGGCGCCCACCGGAGTGCGCCGCACGTGCACTGTTGGACCTGCAGTTGCTGTCGCTCCAAGGCCTGCCACCAGCTGGCCGAGTCGCGATCGCCGTACGAACCGGTCATCGGACACCTCGCAGGATCAGGGCCGAGGTGACACCCGAGACATAGCCGGGCTGGCCGGTGCACAGGGCGGTTCGAGCGTGTTCGACCTGACGCGGTCCAGCCTCTCCGCGCAGTTGCAGTACCGCTTCGGCGACATGATTGAGACCGTGTGCGTAGCCCTCGGACAAGTGTCCTCCGTGTGTGTTGACGGGCAGGCTTCCACCGAAGGTCGTCTCGCCGGCGGCTACAAATGCTGCTGCCTCGTCGCGCGGCGCGAGTTGGTAGTCCTCGAGCTGCATCAGTACTAATGGAGTGAATGCGTCGTACAGTTCGGCGATGTCTATGTCTTCCGGGCTGATACCAGCGCGTGCGTAGAGTCGTGGCGCCATCTCGCGGGCGGCGCTGGTTGAGAAGTCGGTCCTGCTGCCGGAGTAGAGGCTGTGGCCGCCGCCAGTGGAGGCAGCGCTGATCAGTACGGGTGATCGACGCAGGTCGTGGGCCCTGGCCGCGGATGTCACGACGACGGCGACCGCGGTGTCCGTCTCGAGGCAGCAGTCGAACAAGCGCAGCGGGTCACTGACGAGGGGTGAATTGAGGTACTTGTCCATGGTCAACGGTGTCGTCATCATCGCCAGGGGATTCAGCATCGCGTGCGACCTTTGGTTGACTGCGATGCGGCCGAGGTCTTCGGAGGTAGCGCCCGACCTCGCCATGTACGAGCGTGCCACGAGCGCGAACTGTTGTGGTGGGGCGAGAAGGCCGTACGGAACCTGGTACTGAAACTCGACCAATGTCGGTGCGGAGCGGCCGGTGCCGCCCATCCGGAACTCGGAGCGGGCGTTCAATGCTCGCCAGACCACTACGACCTCGGCCTGGCCGCTGGTGACTGCCATGGCGGCGGCACCAACGGCGGCGGCCGACATGCTGCCTCCACCGACGAGATCGAGGAGGACGTGGGGGTCGTCGACTCCGAGGCTATGGGCTACCGCAGACGCTGGGACGGCGTCGCCCACACTGTGGGTAATCAAGCCGTCCACATCGCCGAGTTCGAGGCCGGCGTCGTCGAGCGCCGCTGTGATGGCCCGAAGTCCCAGTTCGAGCGTGCTCACGCCCGAGTTCTTGTAGAACGGCGTCCGGCCGACGCCGGCAATCGCACTCTGATCACGCACTGTGGTTGCCTCGGGTATTTGAGCGGCTGCTTCCCGTTTCACTCTTCGTCACGTTAGACTCCGGTTGAACTAGCGCTTGGTTTTGATGCAAGGCTAGGGTCGCAGGCGGGAGCTGTCAAAGGTTGCTCTCGGCATTGACCTCGGACTGGGCGGACTCGTAACATCAATATTTGAGCAAGCAGTTGCTTGTTTTCGATGAAGGGACGAAGAGTGGCACGCGGCATCTATCTCCTCGAAGAGGTTTACTTCCACCCGATGAACTCCACGAACCCGCGGGAGTATCTTCAGTGGCTGGTCAACTACAAGAAGGAAGACGAACAGCGGACGGACTCCGATGCGGAGCTGACGAAGGGTTTGTCGGTCCGATCACGGGCGATCGACCTGGTCGGCGCGTTCTACGCGATCGGAATCACCGGGCACGAACAGTTCAAGGCCGTCACATTGTGGGATTGCCACGGCGGGTGGGACGGTGGCTGGCGCCAGCAGCTGGAAATCTACAACGGTGTGAAGCCGGAACTGTTCCTGTCTAGTATCGACGACCTTCGCCACAAGGCTTTCTCCCGCCCCATGGGTGCGGTGCGCGGCACGCCTGATCTTCAGGAACTGCGTGCGGAGCAGTACACGGCGCCATTCTTCCTCCACGAGATCGCTCAGGTTCGCCCCGGGGCAGCGCAGGACTATCTCGCTGCCGTGCGCGAGGAGCGGGCTCCGATTCTCGCCGACCACGGCCATCGACTCGTCGGGCTGTACGAGGTCATGCTCTCCGACACGGAGGTGGTTACCTTCTGGGGCACGGACATCGATTGTCACCTCGAGACGCAGCGCGCATACGACGCCGCAGTCGGACTCGATGCCGAAGCGACCGCAGACCCCAGGCTCGTCGAGTGGCGCAAGAGCGCACGGCAGTATCTCGATGGGCCCTGGCGTGAAACCTTGCTGGCGCCGTTCCCCGGATCCGTTCTCGCCCCGAAGTAGGCACATTCCCTGTGCAAAGTGGTGAATGAAAGAAGGATTTGATGCGGTACGTACTCGGTCTCCCGACTGATCAGGTCGACCGGCCCACGGAGTTTCTCACCGCCGACGCCGTGGCCGATGTCGCTCGCGCTGCGGAGGACGCGGGGTTCGATGCGGTGTCCGTCACCGACC
The DNA here is from genome assembly GCF_056402775.1 of Rhodococcus sp. P3_B8. Taxonomy (NCBI): domain Bacteria; kingdom Bacillati; phylum Actinomycetota; class Actinomycetes; order Mycobacteriales; family Nocardiaceae; genus Rhodococcus; species Rhodococcus sp. P3_B8. The sequence goes on along the minus strand of NZ_JBFUGT010000054.1, from coordinate 19,131 downwards.
ATCCTTTCCCGCAGGACAAGTGGCTGTCCCGGGGAGGCCACCAAGCCCTGGACCCGATGGTCGCTCTGTCCTTTGCAGCCGCAAGTACGACCCGTGTCAGACTCCTTACCAATGTGTTCGTGCTTCCCTATCACAACCCGTTCCTGACTGCGCGGGCGGTCGCGAGCCTCGATGTCCTGTCCGGCGGACGTGTCATCTTTGGAACAGCGGTGGGATACCTCCGGTCCGAGTTCGCCGCATTGGGCCTGGGCTACGAGGATCGAGGTGAACGCACCGATCAAGCGCTGCGATTGATGAAATCGGCGTGGTCGGGTGAATCCGTCACCATCGAGGATCCTCCCTACTCAGTGGTCGAGCACACGATGCGCCCGGCACCCCTGCAGTCTCCACATCCTCCGATCTGGTTCGGCGGGAACAGCAAGCGCGCGATTCGTCGAGTCGTCGAGTTCGGACAAGGGTGGATGCCCATGCCGCAACCGGCCGCAGCGGCGAAGCTTACGAGAACACCGGGACTGGAGACGATCGACGAACTGGCCGACCGCATCCAGTACCTCCGGTCCAGCGCTCTCGACGCGGGAAGGGACCGTCCGGACGTGTGCTTTGTCCCGTTCGGGATGCGTATGACCGACAGCCCGGACCTCGACACGTTCGACCAGCTGAGCCAGGACGTCGGAACATATGCCGAGGCCGGCGTCGATTGGCTTTCAGTCCCCTTCGCGGGTACGGACCGAGACTCGTTGCTGAAGTCGATCGAAGAGTTCGGTGCACGTGTGATCGATCGATAAGTCCGTCGCGTTGTTCCTGCCCACATGAATTGTTGAGCGCCATCCTGGCGGCACTACGCCACGGCAGCGCAAGAAAGGTTGTCCACCATGAATGCTCCTGTCGAGCACCGACCGATGAAGTTTTCTGCCTTCCTGCTCTTTCACCGCGCCGATCAGAGGAACAGCATCAAGGAGGTGTACGACTACAACCTCCGCGTGGCCGACCTGCTCGAAGAACTCGGGTTCGATGGAGTCTGGGTGTCCGAGCACCATTTCCGGGACTATGGAACGGTACCGAGCATCTTCACCATGCTCGGCTACCTGGCGGCTCGAACCGAGAGACTCCGTCTCGGCACCGGCGTGGTCGTGCTGCCCCTGCACAACCCAATCCATGTGGCCGAGCAGGCCGCCCAGCTGGACCTGCTGTCGAACGGACGACTCGATCTAGGCCTCGGCCGTGGATATCAGAGTATCGAATTCGACGGCTTCGGGATGAGTCTGGCGGAAGCCCGTGATCGCTTCGACGAGGGGCTCGAAGCGATCACAGGACTGTGGACGAAGGACCCGTTCAAGCACGAGGGCCAGTTCTACCGCAGTGGTGAGGTTTCCCTCACACCCAAGCCGCTTCAGAATCCGCACCCACCGATCTACGTCGCGGCGGTCAGCCCCGAAACGGTAGAGCGGTATGCCCGACGTGGGCTGCCGATCCTCGCGGATCCGGCGGCGCCGTTCAAGAAGATCCATAACGCAGCCGAAACCTGGCATCGGATCGCCGCGGAGTCCGGATTCGACACGTCGGACACCGATCTCGTCGTGTCGCGGTCGGTTTGGCTCGCGCCGACCGTCGAACAGGCGAGGAAGGATCAAGCTGCGTTCGAGGCGTCCTTCGACCGGTCGCGCATCTTCAACGAGAAGAGTGCCCCGATCGATTCGAAGACTGGTGAGGTCGCGAAGGGCTTCGAGTTCTGGGAAGGCCGCTACCTGAAGGGCGGTGAGGTCGGCAACGACTTCCGCTGGGAGCAGCTCGAAGTCATCGGGGACCCCAAGCGGGTCATCGGACAGGTCGCGATGCTGCAGGAATTTGGTTTCAACCACCTGATGTGTGATTTCGGCAGCACCCGGCACATGCCTTTTGACGAGATGGCGAAGGCGATCACGTTCTTCGCGAAGGAAGTCATTCCCGCGTTCCGCTGACACCGCCGGCACCATCCATCCCTGTGAAAGGCACGCCTCGTGTATTCAGAGCTGTCCCTCGCCGACATCGTTCGGGAGAACCGCCGCGGCCGCGGTGACATGGTGGCCCTCGTCGACGGTGACGAGCGGATTACCTACGCCGAGTTCGATGAGCGGACGGACCGACTGGCGAACGCCCTGACAAGCGAAGGGGTGCTTCCCGGTGATCGCGTGTTGTGGATCGGAGCAAACTCTCACCGCGTCTTCGAGTTGCTCATCGCGGCGGGCAAAGTGGGCGCCATCCTGTGCCCGGCGAACTGGCGGCAGAGTGCGGACGAGCTCCGCTTCGTCATCGACGATCTTCAGCCGAAGCTGATCGTCTCGGAACCGAAAATCGTTGGAGACCTCCACGACAGTCTGGGTGACGACCGTATCCCGTGGGTGCGTTGCAGCGACGACTCCGATGACGAGTACCAGCGGTGGTCGGCGTCCTTTCCAACGACTCCGGCACCCTTACCGGAGTCGATCCACGCCGAGGATCCGGTCCTGCTTTTGTACACCGCAGCGTTCGACGGACGCCCGAACGGTGCACTCATCTCCCACCGAGCGCTGATCAGCCACTCCCTGGTCGTCGCTGTCCAACGCCAGATCACGGAGGGGTTCGTCTTCCTCGACAGCGGTCCGCTCTTTCACATCGGAACCTGGATGTTCGCGGTGGCTACATTCGTGTGCGGCGGGACGAATGTCGTTCTTCCCCAGTTCGAACCGCGACGGGCATGCGAACTGATCGAGCGAGAGCGGTGCCAGGGCGCCATGCTGTTTCCCGCGATGATCGATCAGCTGGTTGCCGCCAACGGGGACGATCGATACGATCTGTCGAGTCTGTGCTTCGGTCCGGCAGGCTCGACCTGGAATCACATGATTACCCTCGATCGAAGTCCATGGGGCAGATCCAACGCCGGATACGGACAGACGGAAGTCGGCGGAATGCTGACCTACCACGCTCTCGGCATCAATGGTCTGGGTACTCACGGACGCTCGAGCCCACTCATGCAGGTGCGGATCGTCGATACCGACGGACGAGATGTGTCGGCCGGCGACGTCGGTGAGATCACGACCCGCGGAATGCACCTCTTCAACGGATATTTCAACCGCCCTGATCTCAACGCCGCTCGATTCCGAGACGGGTGGTACCACACAGGTGACCTCGGGAGAAGGGAATCCGACGGCACCGTGTCATTTGTCGGCCCCAAACTGCGCATGATCAAATCCGGTGGCGAGAACATCTATCCGGCCGAGGTGGAACGCGCCCTACTCGGACATCCCGACGTCGACTCAGCTGCAGTCATCGGCCGGCCAGACAGCACCTGGGGCCAGTCCGTGGTCGCGCTCGTGGTGCGAAATGCGTCGTCGTCGGTGACCGAGCAGGAGCTGATCGCGCACGTGCGCAACCAGGTCGCGTCGTACAAGAAGCCGAAATCGGTGGTCTTCGTCGAGGCGATCCCGAGGCGCGGATTCGTACCCGACTACGACCTCCTGGACATACGGCACGGAGGCGGCGGATACCCCGGCAGTGACCCGACTCCGATCACCACAGCAGCAACGAGCGAGATGACGAGGTGAGATCGATGCAAGGGACCCCCTACTCGAATTTCGGCTACGCGATCCTGTCCGCACAGCGCAATCGAGCACCTCATATGCCGGCGTTGGCGTACTGCGGCCGAGAGCGGCTCACCTACGCCGAGCTGGACGGCCGGGTCAACCGAACCGCCAACGCACTCCTCGCGGCCGGCGTACGTCCCGGAGAACGGGTGGCGACACTGCTCGACTCCACACTCTCGGTTGCTGAGATCTACCTGGCGCAGACGAAAATCGGCTCCGTTCTCTGTGCCCTCAACCCGTACTGGCCTCTCGACACGTTCGAGCAGATCGTCACCAGGATCGAGGCCACCACCTTCGTCTACGATGCGAAGTTCGACCGGGTCATCGACCAACTTCGACCCACGCTTCAGCACATCCGGACCTGGATCCGAACCGGCGGCGCACCGGACAGCAACGACGCGGTCGACCTCGACCAACTGACGACGGAGTCTTCGGAAACGGAACCACCCCTCGGCGCAGGGGGAGACGATCTGCTCGCCTTGTTCTTCACCTCGGGCACGACAGGATTGCCGAAGGCCGTGCAGTACACGCACGCCTCGGGAATCGCGATCTCCCAAGGCCTGTGGGCAGATGTCCCTGTACTGAGGCAGGCGGCACTGGGAACCGGCCCGATCATCTGGGGGGTTGGCTTCATTGCCGTCGCCGCGCCGGCCTTGGCGGCCGGAATCACACTCGTACTCGAGGACAACTTCGGACCAGAACAGTTCCTGAAAACGGTTCCGCGGGAGAGAATCACCCATATCAGCGTGACACCGAGCTTCTTCGTGGAGCTGTTGTCCGCTGCGGATCACGAAGCGGTCGACCTCAGCTCCCTGCGTGTAGCCATGCTCGGTGGCGAACCGCTGTTGGCGTCATTGCAGGACCGGATCTCCCGGCGTCTCCCGAGCCTGGAGCTGTACGGGTACTACGGTCAGACCGAGGCTCCGTACAGCGTGATCGGCCGCCGCGACGACGGGAGCGTCCCGGACGGGGTAGTCGGGTGGGCCCGATTCGGGGGTGCCGTCAGGGTGGTCGATTCGACCGGTGCGCCCGTAATCGACACGGTGGGGGAGATCCAGATCAGCGGACCCCACGTGTCGGCCGGTTACTACGGGCAACCCGACGCCACGAGTGACGCGCTCAGGGGCGGATGGTTCGTCGGAGGCGACATTGGCTCGCTCGATGAGCACGGTCGGTTGACAGTGCTCGGGCGGCGAACCGACGCTATCGAGCGCGACGGCGTTCTCACTCTCCCCGCGCAGATCGAAGACGTCGCATCCCGGGTGGACGGGGTAGCCGAAGCCGGTGCTGTCGGGCTGCCTGTTCATGATTCGGATCCGCAGATACTGCTGGTGCTGGCACCGAAGCAGGGTTGTGAGCTTGACCGGGAGGAAATCGCCGATCGCCTCGCCGTCGCACTAGCGCCCGCTTCCAGACCCGATCACATCGTAGTGGTGGACAGCTTGCCGCACGCCAACGACGGCTCCGGTGGCAAGGGCAAACTTCTGCGACGAGTGCTTGTCGAACAGTTCGGGCATCTAACCGATTCCTCGGTAGTGAAAGGCTGACAATGGGTTTCCTCGAAGGTCAGGTCGTTGTCGTCACGGGTGGCGCGCGAGGCCAAGGGCGCTCACACGCCGTCGCGGCCGCGCGTCAGGGGGCTGACGTCGTCCTACTCGATCGTTGTACAGACGTACCGTGCATCGGTTACCCGCAGGCCGAGGAGTCTGACCTCCGGGACACCGAGGCGCTTGTCCGTGAGTGTGGAACTCGTGCGTTCGGCCTAGTGTGTGACGTCGCCGACCGCGAGCAGACGCTCTCCGCGATGGACAAGGTCCTCGACATGTTCGGGCGCATCGACGTCCTGATAGCAAACGCCGGGGTGTACGGAGGCGGGTCGATCCAGGACGCCGATTTCGACGTGTGGAACGAAGTGCTCGGAAGCAACCTCACCGGGGTTTTCCACAGCATGCGGGCGGTGAGTCCCCAGATGATCGCCCAGGGGTACGGGCGAATCGTGGTGACGGCCTCCAACCAGGGGCGGACCGCGGTGCCGGGATCGATTCCATACGTTGCGTCAAAATGGGGCGCAATCGGACTGGTGAAAGCTGCCGCGCAGGATTTGGCGGCCTTCGGAATCACCGTCAACGGAGTGGCCCCCGGTAACACGTCCACCAAGATGGTGCATAACGAGGCTCTCTACCGGGCGATGCGCCCGGACCTCGCGAACCCCTCCTGGGACGATGTCGAGCCCGCGCTGCGCGTACACCATGTCCAGCCGATCGCACTGCTCGAGCCGCGCGAGATCACGGCAGCAGTGATGTTTCTGATCGGCCCGGACACCCCACACATCACCGGCAGCATCATCGACGTCAACGCCGGTACCGCGTCGCGGACAACCGCGTAGCGACTCCGCCCGCTGATGACTGCGCTCTCCGCTCGAAGGGACACGACATGGCGATCTATGACGAACCGATGGACTATCTGCAGCTGATTGACGGCGAGCTCCGGCCGTCGCGGAACGGGCAGTGGATCGACAGCGTGAATCCGGCGACCGGCCAGGTCTGGGCTCGAATCCCCGCCGGTGGTGCGGAAGACATCGATGACGCGATACGCGCAGCGAAGTCGGCGCTCGACTCCTGGCGTGCTCTCCCGGCTGCATCCCGTGCTGCCCTGCTGCGGTCCTGGGCGGCAACCGTCCGCGAGAATCTCGACACGTTGTGGCGCCTGGACGCCACCGACAACGGACGAGCGCGCCGGGAAGCGGAACCGGCCATCGCGGGCGCCGCGTCGCAGATCGAATTCCACGCCGGGCTGGCCGAGACGATCACCGGCGATACGGTCCTCGTGTCGGACTCCGCGACGACCTATTCAGTACGTGAGCCATTCGGTGTGGTGGGTCTGATTATCCCGTGGAATGCACCGTTGGCGATGTTCCTGGCGAAGGTCTCCGCGGCGATCGCCGCCGGTAACACGATCGTCGTCAAACCTCCCGAGCGGGCGTCGGTGTCGGTGCTCGTTGCTGCGCAGCTTCTCGAGAAGGCGGGGATTCCCCGTGGCGTGGTGAATGTGGTGACCGGGGAAGGTTCCAGTGCCGGTGAGGCACTGGTGAGGCATCCAGATGTCCGCAAGATCAGTTTCACCGGTTCGACCGCGACTGGGCGGCGGATTACCGAGAACTCGGTGGCCAACATCAAATCTCTCGCACTCGAACTCGGCGGGAAGTCGCCGAACATCGTTTTCGCGGACGCAGACCTCGATCAGGCTGCCGATGTGGTTGCGGCAGGAATCTACACCGCCAGCGCGGGGCAGGCCTGCATCGCAGGATCGCGCATCCTCGTCGAGGAAGCGATCTTCGTCGACTTCGTGGAGCGACTGCGGTCGAGAGCCTCCGCGATGGTACTGGGGAACCCCCTGGACTCCCGGACCGACATGGGTCCCCTTGCGTTCGACGGTCAGTACGACAAGGTCCGCGAATACTTGGAGAGCGGACGGCAAGAGGGAGCGACGCTTGCGTTCGGTGGTCGCTGCGGCAGCGAATTGTTCACGCCCGAAAGTCCACTGCGCGAAGGATACTTCGTTGAACCCACGCTCTTTCTCACTGAAGATCCGCAACTTCGGGTGTGCCAGGAGGAGATCTTCGGGCCGGTCGCCGTGGCCATGCCGTTCGCGGACGAAGCCGACGCCGTCCGGTTGGCCAACGACAGCGGATACGGTCTCGCTGCCGGCGTCTGGACCCAGAACCTCTCGCGCGCGCTCCGTCTTACTCGCCGACTCGAGGCGGGCACCGTGTGGGTCAATACGTATCGCCGACTGCATTGGGCGCTCCCGTTCGGCGGGCAGAAGGAAAGCGGGACGGGCACCTCGAACGGGCCCACTACGTTGGACGAATGGCTCGAGCACAAGAGTGTGTGGATCGAGCACGGGTAGTACCGATCTGGGCGAACGGGCCCACACGCCACATTCATCCGCGTGCGACGGGATATCGCAATGACCGGAAAGATTCGGTTCGGAGCCACGCTGGCGCCGAGCGTGTCGGCGAAGAAATGGCGCGAACGCGTCACAGCGCTCGAAGACAGCCCGTTTGACGTCCTTCTCGTCAACGACCACTTGAGCGGGCTGCGGTACGCGCCGATGGTGGCCCTAGCCGCGGCCGCGCAGCTGACCGATCGCATTCGGCTGGGTGTCCTCGTCCTTGCGAACGACTACCGACACCCCGCAGTGCTGGCGAAAGAAGCTGCGACGCTCGACCTGCTGTCCGGTGGGCGCCTCGAGTTGGGGATGGGCGCCGGGTGGATGCGTTCCGATTATGACAGCGCCGGAATCGCTTTTGATTCGCCTCGAGTACGCCTGGCAAGGCTCCGGGAAGGCGTTCAGATTGTGCGGGAGGCGTGGAAGGCCGGCCCGTCCGACTTCACGGGTGAATTTTACACGGCCACAGGGCTTGACCACGCGCCGTTGCCCCTACAAGACGGCGGACCGCCTCTACTTCTCGGCGGGGGAGGTCCCCAGATGCTTCGGTTTGCGGCTCGCGAAGGTGACATCGTCAACGTCACTACTCGAACGGCGAGCAATGGACGGGGAGTCGCTCCCGATGACGTCGGTCTCGAACCGCTCCTGCGCAAGTTGGAACTAGTGCACGATGCAGCCAAGGAGGCAGATCGGGAGGTGGAGATCTCGGTGGGTATCCGTGCCGTGGCGATTGACGACAGGCTGAGCGAAGTGCATCCCACGCTGGGAAATCACGTCGATGCCATGCGTCCGACTCCCTTTATCATGGAGGGCAGCGTCGAATCCGTCGCGGAAAAGATTCTTTTGTGGCACGAGTTGCACAACGTCTCGTATTTCGTCCTCGCGAATGACAGCGACGTGGAGAAGATGATTCCTGTCGTGCAGCGGGTGAAGGAGCAGAATCGTTGAATGCGCTGACAGACATGATCTCAGGAGGAGGGGACCGTGCATGAGGTCGTAGTTCTCGATGCGGCCCGGACGGCAATCGGAAAGTCGTTCCGCGGCGGACTCGCCGATGTGAGAGCCGACGACATCGGCTCCACCGTGATTGCAGCACTTCTCGCGCGCAACGACTATTTGCAACCGGACGATGTTTCCGAACTCTATTGGGGTTGTAGTCTTCCCGATCATTCCCAGGGCTACAACACCGCGCGGCAGGTTGGGCTCCTCGGGGGGCTTCCGGTGACCGTTCCCGCAATTACGTTGAGTCGATCGTGTGGTTCGGCGCTGTCTGCAGTCAGGATGGCTGCTCATGCGATTGCTGTTGGTGACGGTGAGGTCTACGTCGCCGGTGGTGGCGACAGTTTCTCATTGTGTCTCGGCAAAGGGTTCTCCCCAGCCGACCATCACCCGCGGTTCACCGATACGCGTCGCCCGGATTTCATCAACTTTGCGTATATGGAGGTGTTCGACACCGCGGAGATCGTGGCAGCGCGATACGGGGTCACGCGGACGGAGATGGATGAATTCGCGCTCCTGTCCCATTCGCGGGCGAGCCGCGCCGCCGCAGCGGGGTACTTCGACTCCGAAATCGTGCCGTTCGAACTTCCGGATGGCACGATCTTTGCCCACGACGACTCGCCGCGGACGGACTCGAGTTTCGACTCACTTGCCGCCCTCCGATCCATCGCGCCCGCGCTGGACCCCAGCCATTCCCCATAGCCTTGGCCGCGTGATCCTGGACGGGCAGCACGGCATCGTCATGGGCGGGCGGTAGGAGCAACCCGTGAACTAGAGTTGCAGGTCGAACGGAATCTGGAAGGCGGGACGACGCGATGACCAAGGCTGCGCGCGGGAACATGCGCGACCTCCAGAAGGAGCTGACAAAGACTCGGCTGAAGGAGGCCGCGATCGCCTGCTTCGTCGAGAGCGGTTACCTCGCTACTGCGGTCACGGACATCACCAGCACGGCCGGCGCCACACGTGCCACCTTCTACCTGCACTACAAGACGAAGGCCGAGGTAGTGGATGCGCTCCTCGACGAGCTCGACATGGTGTACGCGGAGCCATTCTCGCGATTCGCCGCTGTTCTGGTGGAACCCAGCTTGGACGCGTTTCGGGTCTGGCTTCGCGAGATCGTGAAGATCTGGGAGACGACCCGCGAAATTTCGATCGTCGTGAGTGAGGCTGCCGGCGTGGAGAAGGAAATCGGCGACCGGAGGGGCCGCAGTTTCGACTTCGAAACGGACAGGATTGCGAAGGCCTTGTCGGCGACGGGGCGGTGGACGCCGAAGCAGGCCAAAATCCGGGCCTTGCTGATCTTCTCCCAGCTCGGCAGCCTCTTCATGCAGTGGTCAACGCCCGATTCCGACCTGGACGCGGTGGAGGCCGTGGACGTGCTGGCATCGATGTGGATGGCTGCACTCGACGAGCGAGAATTTCACTAGACTCACTGCCTCTTGACTAGACGCTGTGATCAGGGTTACATGGGCGACACCCCACTTCCCGGAGGATTCGCCTGATGTTGGTTACTTCAGATCTCGCTCCCCGCCGCTCCAGTGATTGTCTCGGCGTCCCTGTGGACGCACTCGCATCCGCGCGGGAGTTGCCGCGGTTGGCTCATCACGGCGATGTGCGAGCGGTCCGCGGCAACACCCGTCTGCATGCGTATGCGTTCCGGGATGCAAGCACCCCGGACGTCGACGAGAGCCGCCCGATGCTGGACGCGGCTCTGCACTCCATCTTCGACGCACTGACCGTTCGCCCCATCGACGGCGATTCGCGACTTTCATCCCATGGCATCGTCTTCCTGATCGAAGCGGGAGATCGTCCCGCCGGCATCGAGGAAATGAAGCGGCTTCTCGCCGAGGTCGGTGCGCACGGAATCCTACGGTGCGCGGCTGTGGGGCTCGCCGTGATCGGCGGTTCCGCTGCTGCCGCTGCAATCGACATCGACTTCCTCGCCCGCACCGTCCGCGCCTCCGGTGGATATGTCGTGGGCACGGGCATGGTCATCACGAAACGCGACGCAGCCACTGTGGCCGGCTCTGATGGCGCCGTCGAGTTCAAGGACATCACACTCGCGTCCAGTGTCAGCCTCCTTGGTCGCAGAGTGGCTACCCTCGCCGCCTCCGGACGCGCCCTGCGCGCCGCCTGACAGGCAGTCCGGATCCCCCCTTCAAGTCAGCGCCAATCTGTGTCGCCATCCGGCGAGCAAGCGCTTGGCTAACTACCACGAAAGGACCCGCATGCAGTTCTCCATGATTTTCGAGGCGCAGATCGCTGATCCCACGCCCGCGAAAGAGCGTCAGACCTACCTCGATTCGATCGAACAGGCCGTGTACGCCGAGGAGATGGGCTTCGACGGAGTCTGGGCGGTCGAGCACCACGGCCTCGAGCACTACTCGCACATGTCGGCGCCCGAACTGTTCCTTGCAACGGTGGCTGCGAAGACGTCTCGCATCCGGATCGGGCACGGTGCAGTCTGCATGCCATTCAACTTCAACTATCCCACCCGGGTGGCCGAACGGGCGGCCATGCTCGACGTCCTCTCGAACGGCCGCCTCAATTTGGGCGCTGCCAGGGGCGGCACCCTGCAGGAAGCTGCGATGTGCAACGTGGACCCCGCGGAAACCGCTGCCCAGGTGGAGGAGGCGCTCCGGATCGTCTCAGCGGCATGGCGCTCACCTGACTTCGAGTACCACGGTGAGCTCCTCGACATCAAAGCGCCGGATGGGAATTCGCCTCTCCGAGTGCTTCCGCGGCCTGTGCAAACCCCGCATCCACCGTTGTTCCTCGCCAGTACGAAGCCGGACACCGTAGTGCATTCTGCGGAACTCGGCGTGGGTGCGCTCGTGTTCGGCTTCGGCGGGCTCGACAGCATCAAGATGCAGCACCAACTCTATTGGGACCGGGTGAAGAGCCGCACGGGTGAAAAGTTCGTCTCGGATGTCACCAACGACCACTTCGTCGCACTGTGCCCGACGATCGTCCTCGACGACGAACAGCAAGCGAAGGAAATCGGGGCCCGCGGCCAGCGATTCTTCGGCGAATCCATCGGCTACTGGCATCTGGGCGGGGCAAACCCGCCCACCGGAGCAACCGTCGACGAGGACAACATCAAGTACATGCGTGCCAAGGCAGCTTCAGAGGAGGCGGCATTCGACCGCGGCGACCGCCCGCAATACTCCGAACGATCGCTCGCCGCAGCAAATTTCAACATCGACCATGCCTACGGCACGGTGGAGACCGCGATCAAGTATGTCGAGGAACTCGAGAAGGTCGGCGTCGACGAAGTTCTCTGCCTCATTCAGATGGGAACCGTTCCACAGGAGGTATGTATGGCTACCATCAAGGCCTGGGGTGAACATGTCATTCCACATTTCCGACTGCCGATCGCCGATCGTCAGCGCGCCGCAGCCGCGGTATGAGCCGGCTCGCCGGAAAGACCGCTCTCGTCACCGGCGGCGCCCAGGGACAGGGCGCGGCCGAGGCGCGGGCGTTCGCCCGTGAAGGAGCCCGGGTCGTCATCGCCGATGTAAATAGCGAACTCGGACTCGCGACAGCAGCCGAGATCGGTGAAGACGTCCGGTACACGTATCTCGACGTCTCTGACACCGACTCCTGGAAGCAGGTCGTCGCCGAAATCGACGACGACTACGGTAGCTTGGATGTGCTCGTCAACAATGCGGCACGATACTGGACGCGTCCGATCCTCGAGGAAAGCGACGATGCACTGGACGCCATCATCGGGGTAAACCTCAAGGGTGCCTTCCTCGGTATTCGCGCCGTCGCTCCCCTCATGATCGCGTCCGGCGGAGGTTCGATCATCAACGTCTCGTCCACCGCCGGATTCGCTGGTCACGTCGGCCACGCGGCGTACGGCATGACCAAATGGGGAATCCGCGGCCTGACACGCGTCGCGGCCGCGGAGTTGTCGCCGTCCCGGATCCGCGTAAACTGCTTGGTACCTGGAGCTGTCACCGGTCCCATGCTGGGAGTGAACATTCCGGACTCCGAACAACGTGATCCGGACCGGTGGACCGGACTTCCGTTGCGCCGTCCCGGGGAGCCCGAAGAGATCGCCGAAGGCGCCGTCTTCCTCGCTTCCGATGAATCCTCGTATATCACCGGCACGGACCTCGTACTCGATGGCGGCGCGACGGGAACGGGATAACAGGAAAAACTGTCGAGCTCATGATGAATACAGGAGGTCACGTGGACGCAGAGTTCGAGAACGTGGTGGCACACTTCCCGCCGCTGCAGTTCGAAGATCCTGCCGCGCAACGCGCAACTTTCGCCGCAATGCGGGCAACCGCGCCACCGCCGCGGCTGCCCGAGGACGTGGAGACACACTACGACTGCAGCATTCCCCTCGGCGATGGACATCAGGTTCCGGTCCGAATCCATGTGCCCCGAGATCTCGCCCACGACGCACCGACCTTGGTGTGGATTCACGGCGGTGGGTATGTTGTCGGGACGGCCGACGAAGATGACGCCCTATGCGCGCGAATAGCATCCGACATCGGCATTGGTGTGGTGTCGGTCGAGTACCGGCTGGCCCCCGAGCATCCGTTCCCGCAGGGACTTGACGACTGTCATGCCGTTGTCTCGGCACTCGTCGACGCACACCGTCCCGGGACTCTCGCGCTCCTTGGCACCGGGAAGGTCGTGATCGGGGGCGGTAGTGCCGGAGCCGGATTGGCGGCCGCGGTCGCGCTACGGCTTCGTGACGAGGGCCGATTTGCGCTCGCGGGACAGATATTGCTGTACCCGTTCATCGACTCGACGCTGACATCACCGTCGATGACGTCCTTCGCGGACAGCGCGATTTTCAACGCCCACGATGCGGAGGTGTGCTGGGAACATTATTTGGGCGACCAACGGTTCGCTCCTCCGGTGTATGGTTCTCCCACTGCGGCTACCGATCTGAGCGGTCTTCCCCCGGCGTATGTTGCTGCGGCGGGCGCCGATTGTCTGCACGACGAGGCGGTCGACTATGCGTTGCGGATGAGAGCGGCGGGAGTGTCGGTCGAGTTGCACTCGTTTGCCGATGTGCCACATGGCTTTACCGGGGTTGCTCCATGGACGACCGCGAGTCGACGAGCCATTGCTGGTGTCGTCGATGCGATCCGGCGGTTCAGCGGGTTGCAGGAGATTTCACCATCAACGCCTGCCCTGGCGGCAGCACGCGAGGAATGAAGGTCAATGTCACAAGATAAGTCGACGAAAAAATTCATGTTCGGTGTCGTTGTACGGAAGGCGGACACCGGAAAGGCGTGGGCCGAGCGCGCACGCCTGGTCGAACAGTCCGGTTTCACGACGCTGTTGATGCCGGATCATTTCGTGGGTCCTCGTTTCGCCCCGATCGCGGCGCTGGCGTCGGCAGCCGCGGCCACGTCGACTCTGAGGATCGGCACCCTGGTGTTCTCGAATGACTACCGGCACCCCGTCGTGTTGGGCAAGGAATTGGCCACTCTCGACGTGCTGTCGGACGGCCGGCTCGACGTCGGGCTCGGCACTGGATGGATGCGTGAAGACTACGACCGAGCGGGATTGAGTTTCGACCCACCGAAGGTGCGCTTCGACAGATTCGTCGAGTCCATAGATGTCCTGCGTGGTGTGTGGGGGGAGGGGGCGTTCTCGTATAATGGGCAGTACTACCAGATCGACGAGCTGGTGCAGGAACCGAAGCCGGTGCAGAAGCCGTACCCGAAGTTCCTCTTCCCCGGAGGCGGCCCGAAGATGCTGAAGCTGGCAGGTCGGTACGCGAACTACGTCAATCTGACGCTGCGCGTGCGTGCCGACGGTACTGCGCCGGACGCGAAAGATGGTGGGCTGGAATCCTTCCTCGGGAAGATCGAGACGATCCGGGAGTCCGCTGGTACGCGGTTCGACGACATCGCGATCGGCACGAGCATCCAGGAAGTCGGCATTCCCCAAAGCAAGGAGAGCTGGAGTGCTGTCAATCTTTCACAGCAGGAAGAGACTCCACAGATCCTGCGTGGAGATGTCAGTGAGATGGTCGACAAGCTTCGGTACTGGCGTGACACGCACGGCCTCAACTTTTTCGTGCTTCACAACGACAAGGACCTGGAAACGTTCATCCCGGTCGTCGAGAAGCTGGCCGGCGAGTAGATGACGAACGAGGGGCGGGCCCGTCGAACGGCCCGCCCTTCGTTTCTGCTCGAGTACCTCAGACTCCGTACCCGCCGTCGACGTCGAGGGTCTGACCGGAGATGAAGTCGGCGCGATCGGACGCGAGGAAGGCGACTGCCTCGGCGATATCGTCCGCGTCGCCGAAGCGGCGCAACGGAATGTTGCGACGGGTGATGTCGAGCGCGCGTTCGTCGAGATCGCCTGACCCGATCAACCGCGCGGCCATCCCGTCGGTGAGCATTCCCGGCCCGACGCAGTTCGCGCGCAGGCCGAATCGTCCTTCCTCCGCGGCCAGAGCTCGGACGACGGCTTCCACGGCTCCCTTGGGACCCGAGGACAGTCCGTCGCGAACCGGGAATCGTCGGGTGGCAGCCGTCGTGACCGCCACGATGCTGCCACGCGACTCGCGGAGGAGCGGCAGCGTCGGGTGCACCAGATTGAAGAACGCGGCCGCGTCACCCTCGAGTTGTGCTCGGAACTGATGGGGTGTGACCTGACTCAGGTGGGTCATCGGTACGTGGGGTCCGGCGGCATAGATGACCGTGTGGATCCCGCCGAACGAGTCGCGCACACTAGTTGCGAGCTCGGATGCCTCCTCGATGCTGGCGAGGTCGACCCGCGCGAACTCGACCTTGGCGCCCAGTGCGCTGAGTTCGGACGCCAAACTCGCCGCACCCTCTTGGTTGCCGCGGTAGGTGAAGAAGATCTGGCTTCCTCGCTCGGCGAGTACGCGGCTGACGGCGCGCCCGATGCCACCGGTCCCGCCCGCAATAAGTGCTGCGCCGGGTCGTTTCTCGAAGTCGAGCATGCGCTCGCCCCTTTCCTGCTGGATTGTCCGCCAACTATACCAAGCAATCGCTTGCTCTAGTACCGTGAAGGGGTCAGTTTTCTAAGAAAGGGATCGCACGATGGTCAATTGGGATGGCAAGGTGGCGATCGTCACGGGCGCTGCGCAAGGTGTCGGCCGAACTGTTTCACTGCGGCTCGCCGAAATGGGTGCGTCTGTGGTGATCAACGACATCCAGGAGGACAAGCTGGATTCGGTCGCGGAGGAAATCAGCGCACGTGGGGGAGTGGCGCTCGCGGTTCGGGCCGACGTGGGAATCCAGTCGGATGTCGAAAAACTTGTTGCACAGGCAGAGACGACCTTCGGGCGGATCGACACCCTCGTGAACAACGCCGTTGCCTACGGGGGCGTGGAGAAGAGTGACCTGAATGTCGAGGTCACTCCCGACAACGCCTGGGAGCGAACATTCGCCGTCAATTTCTATGGTGCTGTGTGGGCCACCCGCTTTGCCATCCCGATCATGCAACGCGGGGGTGGAGGCGTGATCGTCAACGTGGGATCCACCTCCGGATTCAGCGGGGACACAGTCCACGTCGCGTACGCAGCGTCGATGGCGGCCAAGTACTCGCTGACCCGGTCAGTGGCAACATCGCACGGGAAGAGGGGTATCCGCGTCAATGCCGTCGCGAGCGGGCTGATCCTGAGCCCGACCGCACAGCAGAACCTGTCCCCGGAAAAGCTCGAGGCCTACAACGCCAACCTGCTGGTTGACGAGTTCGGCGAAACCGAGGATCTGGCATCGGTAATCACATTCCTGGCGGGGCCGGAATCGAAGTACATCACCGGGCAGACAATCATTGTCGACGGCGGATTCCAGGCGCATCAACCATGGCATGCACAGAACCACATCGTTCATCCGCAGGCACCGATCTGATGCCCGCAGGAACACTCGCCGTCGTATCTGTCACCGCTCCGGTGACCCAGCACAGGAGATTCGCATGATGTCGCAACCTACAGTGTCGACCGCCACCGGCGACGTTCCGGTGTCCGCGCTCGGCAGAACGCTGATGCACGAGCACATCTTCGTCACCAGCCCGGAAGTCCAGCAGAACTGGCCCGACTACCCCGAACAGTGGGACGAAGATACTCAGATAGCCGAAGCCGTACAGCGTCTCGCGGCGCTCGAGGCCGAAGGATTCGACACGCTGGTCGACCTGACCGTGATTGGTCTCGGGCGATACGTTCCCAGGGTCGTGCGGGTGGCCGAGCAGTCGAACATCAACATCGTGGTCGCGACGGGCGCGTACGTCTTGAGTGAACTCCCCGTGTACTTCCACTACCGCGGTCCGGGGACCGCCGCCGGTGGGCCCGATCGCCTTGCCGAGTTCTTCATACGTGACATCACCGAAGGAATCACCGGGACCGGTGTTCGGGCGGCGGTGCTGAAATGCGTCACCGATGAGGCTGGTCTGACGAAGGACGTGGACCGAGTTTTGCGCTCGGTTGCACACGCGCACCGTGAAACTGGTGCACCGATTACTACGCACACCCATTCAGGGTTGCGCCGAGGCCTGGACCAGCAGAAGGTTTTCAAGGAGGAAGGCGTCGATCTGTCTCGGGTGGTGATCGGACACTCGGGTGACACCGACGACTTCGACTACCTCGAAGAACTTGCTGACGCGGGGTCGTATCTGGGAATGGATCGATTCGGGCTCAACACCGTGCCTTTTGACAAGCGCGTGGAGATCGTCGCGGAAATGTGCCGGCGCGGGTACGCCGGCCGGATGGTCTTGTCGCACGACACATCCTGCTTCTCCGATATGTCCGATCCGGTGCGTCGTCGAGAGATGAACCCACAGTGGCGCTGGACCCACATTCCTCAGGATGTCGTCCCGGCGCTGCTGGACAGAGGGGTCAGCCAGGGCCAGATCGATGTGATGCTCATCGAAAACCCCGCCCGGATCTTCGCGAACCAGGGCGGCTACTGAGGAAATGTCCGCGTAAGTAGTCCGATTCGGAAGTTCGACTATTGCCAAGCATGCGCTTGGTCAATTACTGTGACGGCAAGCCCAGCAGTGGCGTGCATCACATCATCTCTACATCATCCTTCCGGATCGGACAGGGAGCACGTGCATGACAACAAACCCACCCTCTGCCAACCCACTCGAGGAATCCGAGTACACACCGCCCGTCGGCGAAAAGGGCAAGATCTGGACGCCTCGGTGGATCGGCGCGCTTGTCGTCGTCGTCATGCTCGGGGAGTTGGCAACGTTTTCGTACAGCTTGGTCGGGACCGCGCTCCCGGGTATCGGCTTGCACTTCCAGACAACTGATCTGGGCTGGACGATCACCATCGCGAACCTTGTCACCGCCGTTGCCGTCGCAATGATCGGAAAGCTCGCCGACCTACGCGGCAAGCGAAACCTGCTTGTCATTGTCACCGCCCTGTCGGCGGCTGGCGGCGTCATCTCAGCGGTTGCCCCGACCTATGAGGTCTTTCTCGTCGGGCGGGGGCTGCAGGGACTTCTCTACGTGACACCCGCGCTGGGGTACTCCCTCATCCGCGACGTGTTCCCGAAGCAACTGATCGCCTTCGCGATCACAGTGACCTTCACCGGTGCCGGTGCGCTTCTCGTCATTTCGCCCTTCATCGCGGGGTGGCTCATCGACGGGTACGGCCCACTGTCGGTCTTCTGGTGCATTGCCGCATTCCAGGTGATCTGCATCATCGGGGTATTGCTGCTACTTCCGGAGTCGCCGCTGCGGGTGAAGTCTCGACTCGACTGGGTTGGTGCAATCCTGCTCGGAGCCGGTGGTGCGCTGCTCGTCTACGGGCTTGGCAATGCCGGCACCTGGGGATGGACATCGACGAGCTTCGTCGGATTCATGGTCGCGGGACTGGCGTGCTTTGCCGCGTGGATCTGGTGGGACAGTTCGTTTCCCGAGCCGATCATCGAGATCTCATTGCTCCGCACCCGACCCATGTGGACGACGCTCATACTCAACGCTGCTGTGTACGGGCCAGCGGCGATCGTCGTGTCGCTCGTACCCATCATCGTCCAGATGCCACGCGATCCGGGAGGCGAGATCGGCTTCGCCTCGGATGCATTCGGAGTGGCCGCCTACATGGCGCCACACGGGGCGGCGATGGTCATCTGTGGGTTCATCTGTGGTGCCAAAGCTGCGCGATGGGGAATTCGCGTCCCGATGATGGCAGGCTGCAGTGCCCTCGCTGTTGGTAGTATCGGACTCGCCTTCCTGCACTCCGAAACGTGGCAAGTGCTGTTGTGGCTGCTCTTCTGTGGAATCGGTATGGGCGCGACGTACGGTGGACTGCCCAATCTCGTTGTCCAGTCTGCACCGCCCGAGAAGCAGGGCATCACATCGTCGATCATGCTGTCGGCGCAGAACTTGTCGAGTGCCATTGCGGTTCAGCTCGCCTTCGCGATGCTGGCGATGCATACCTTTACGACCGAACTGGGAACCTTCTTCGACTCCGACGGATATCGCCTGGCATTCCTCGTCTCGGCCGGGTTCGCCCTCGTCGGACTTGCGATCCTCAAGATCATGCCGCACGGTCGTGCGAGCGACGTTCGGGACGTCAAGACCGCGTCCGACGTGATCGCGCACTGACACGACACTAGATACACAGAAGCG
>NZ_JBFUGT010000053.1:0-38482 GCF_056402775.1 Rhodococcus sp. P3_B8 | reverse complement strand
CGTTGCGACGCACCACGTCGTGGCTGGGTAGGTCGGTGACGTCGAGCCGGTCGCGGGCGACCACCACGAAGACGGTCTCGTCGCCATCCGTTGCCGCGAGCAGGAACAGGTCGCCCACCTGCCCGCCGAGGACGTACCCGGACTCACCTTCCAGCGTCACCACTCCGCCGTCCCGGACGAGACGCAGCGAACCCGGCTGCAGGGCCACCGCGCCGAGGGCCGAACCGTCGGCCAGCCCGGAGAGCTCACCCGTGCGCCCGGACTCGTGCAGGACGGCACCGAGCAGCACGGTCGGGAGGAAGGGACCGGGCAGCAGGACCCGGCCCAGTTCCTCGGTGACCACTGCCAGTTCCACCAGCCCGCACCCCGCCCCGCCCACGTCCTCGGGCAGGTGGAGTCCCAGTACACCCAGGTCCGCCAACGACTTCCAGAACAGCGGTCGTTGCTCGGTCTTGGCCTCGACGGCCTCCCGGAGCACGGCCGGGGTCACGGTCCGCGTGGCCCAGCCCCGCACCGAGTCGCGCAAGTCGCGCTCTTCTTCGGTCAATCCCATTGTCATGTCGGCCTCGTCGATCGTTCGGGGTCAGATGCGTTCGATGATGGTTGCGGTGGACAGCGCGCCACCGGCGCACATCGTGACCAGCGCGGTGGAGGTGTCGGAGCGCTCCAGTTCGTGCAGGGCGGTCGTGATCAGCCGGGCCCCGGTGGAGCCCACCGGATGTCCGAGTGCGATGGCGCCGCCGTTGACGTTCACCTTCGACATGTCGGCCCCGTGCACCTGCACCCACGACAGCACGACGGACGCGAACGCCTCGTTGATCTCGACGAGATCGATGTCGCCCAAGGACATTCCGGCGCGTTCGAGGACCATGCGCGTCGACTCGATCGGCCCGTCGAGGTGGTAGTACGGGTCGGAGCCGACCATGCCGGACGCGACGATCCTCGCGCGCGGCCGCAATCCGAGTTCGCGGGCACGGCCGCCGTCCATGAGCAGGACGGCGGCGGCGCCGTCGCTGATCTGGGACGAGTTGCCCGCGGTGTGGACGTGGCCGTCGATCACGGGCTTCAGGGCCGACAGGGCCTCCGCCGTCGTCTCGCGCAGTCCCCCGTCCCGGGTGACGACCGCGAGTTCACCGGTGGGTGTGCCGGACTTGTCCACGACGGGAGCGGTGACGGGAACGATCTCGCGGTCGAACCGTCCGTCCGCCCAGGCCTGGGCGGCGCGTCGTTGCGACTCGAGGCCGAACGCGTCGACGTCGCCGCGCCCGAATCCGCGCAGTTCGGCGATGCGCTGGGCGGACGTGAACTGGTCGCCCATGTCGATCGACCAGTCGTCGGGGTACGGGTTGCCGGTCTCCGGTGTGACGGCCTGGCCGAGGAACACCCGGCTCATCGCCTCGACACCGCATCCGATTCCGGCGGAGATCTGGCCGGACGCGATGAGACCCGCCACGACGTGCACGGCCTGCTGGGACGATCCGCAGGCGCAGTCGAGCGACGTGGCCGCCGTCGCGTACGGCAGTCCCGCGTGCAGCCATGCCTGCCGGGTCACGTTGTTGGACTGCTCACCGGCCTGGGTGACGCATCCGCCGACGATCTGCCCGATGTCCGCCGGGGCGACACCGGCACGTTCGAGGACACCCCGCTGTGCGGCGCCGAGTAGTTCGGCGGGGTGTAGTCCGGACAGTGCCCCGCGCCGGCGCCCGATCGGTGTCCGTGCCGCGTCGACGATGACGGCGTTGCCCATGTTCCGCTCCTTGGGTTCTTCTGGCTCGCGGACGCGTCCGCGGCTCATTTTTGAAATGTATTCTATTTTTGAGGAGACATCAATGCCCTTTGCCGTGCGAAATAGTTCTCCGCGCAGCTCAGAGGCCAGGAATGAATTTCACTTCGATCTCTTCGGTGAGGCCGCCCCACGCCGGCGGGCTGTCAGCGATGCGACAGGTTGACCAGCAGCAGGTCACACGCCCTACGGATGTCGGACTCGGCATCGGGAATCGAGACCCGGCCGTTGAGGCAGGACTGGATGACGCCGAACCACAACTGCACCAGCAGGCGCAGCGCCGTGAGGTCTTCCTCCGTCGGATGTTCGATCCCGGCGGCGTCCAGCATGATCTGCCGGAATGCCCGGTCGACCTTCCCCGCGTCCGGCACGGACGCGACGTTGGCGGTGCTCGTGGACTGGATCATCGCGGTGGACAGTGCGGGCCGCCGCAGCAGGCCGCGGGTGGCGCGGACGAGAACGTTGTACACCGCATCCTGCGGCGATTCGCCGGGGGGCGCGCTCTTCTTGAACCCGACACCCATCCGGTCGATCTGGTCGACCATCACCGCGACGAACAGATGCGTCTTCGACGGAAAATACCGGTACAGCGTCCCGATCGCGACGCCGGCGCGTTTGGCCACCTCGTGCATCTGGACTCGGGCGAGTTCCTTCTCGGTGGCCAGTTCGATCGCGGCCTCGAGCATGCGGACGTGGCGTGCCCGCTGTTCCTCCGAACTCGGTTCGGCAGCGTCCCGCACTTCGGCGATTCTCGGCACCCTCGATCCCCCTTCACTCCGCACACAGCCCCGGATCCGGTGTCGATTCTCGCATTGGATCGGGAAACCATCGAATTTCGTCCGGTGAGTGGGACCGCACGTGCCGCAGGTCGCCCGGATGCGATTGCGTGAACCCCACGACTGGACCGCCAGTCTCCACAGACCATCAACGGAGGAAACGACGATGCAGGACTGGACAACCGAGTGCGACGTGCTGGTGGTCGGTTCGGGGGGCGGCGCGCTGACCGGCGCCTACACGGCCGCTTCGCAGGGTTTGCGCACCCTCGTCCTCGAGAAGACCCCACTGTTCGGCGGCACGTCCGCGTACTCCGGCGCCGCGGTGTGGCTGCCGGGCACCGCCGTGCAGGAGCGCGCCGGCATCGGCGACTCCACGGACAAGGCGCGCACGTACCTGCGCGCAGTGGTGGGCGACGAGGAGATCGACCGTCAGGAGGCGTACGTCGCCACGGCGCCCGAGGTCGTCGACCTTCTCGAACGCGATCCCCACATCGAGTTCGAGTGGCGCGCGTTCCCCGACTACTACAAGGCCCCCGGCCGGATGGACTACGGTCGCGCGATCAACCCGCTCGACCTGCCGGGCGACGAGGTCGGGGACCTGCGTGAGGTCATCCGGCCCGAGGCCGACGTCGACCGGGCCGGGAAACCGCATCCGGAGGGAACACTGAACGGCGGCCGCGCCCTGATCGGCCGCCTTCTCATGGCTCTGCACGGCACCGGGCACGCGGAACTGCGCACCGAGACCGCCGCGCGCTCGCTGATCGTCGAGGACGGCCGGGTCGTCGGCGTCGAGGCGACGAACGCCGCCGGTGAGACCGTCCGGATCCGGGCGACGCGCGGCGTGCTGCTCGCGGCCGGCGGGATCGAGGGCAACGCGGCCCTGCGCACCGAGAACGGAACGCCGGGCAAGGCGGACTGGAGCATGGGCCCGCGCGGCGCGAACACCGGTGACCTGCTGCGGGCGGCGGTGGACATCGGTGCCGACACCGCACTCCTCGACGAGGCGTGGTGGTGCCCCGGGGTCGAACTTCCGGACGGCTCCGGCGCTTTCATGGTGGGCGTGCGCGGCGGCATTCTCGTCGACACGTCCGGAGAGCGGTACCTCAACGAGTCGCTGCCGTACGACCAGTTCGGTCGAGCGATGATCGAGCACGGCAGCAGCAGTTCGTATCTCGTGTTCGACTCGAAGGAGGGCGGGCCCGTGTTGCCTGCCATCTCCATTCCGAACATCTCCGCCGAGAAGCATCACGCGGCGGGCACCTGGGTCTCGGCCGACACGATCGAGGAACTCGCGGAGAAGATCGGCGTCCCCGCAGACGCTCTGCGCCGCACCGTCGAACAGTTCAACGACTTCGCCAAGCACGGCGTCGACGAGGCCTTCCACCGGGGAGAGGACCCGTACGACAACTTCTTCTGCCCGCCGGGCACGGGTGCGGACGCGCCACCGAA
Source organism: Rhodococcus sp. P3_B8 (assembly GCF_056402775.1). Taxonomy (NCBI): domain Bacteria; kingdom Bacillati; phylum Actinomycetota; class Actinomycetes; order Mycobacteriales; family Nocardiaceae; genus Rhodococcus; species Rhodococcus sp. P3_B8. The sequence continues at coordinate 34,474 of NZ_JBFUGT010000053.1, read as the reverse complement.
CCCGGCACTGAGCCCGGTGTCGCAGGGTCCGTTCCACGCGGCCCGCATCGTGCTCAGCGATCTCGGCACCAAGGGCGGTGTCCGGACCGACGCCGACGCCCGCGTCCTGCGCGCCGACGGCACACCCATCGACGGACTGTATGCGGCGGGCAACACCAGCGCATCGCTCAGCGGCCGGTTCTATCCCGGTCCCGGAGTGCCGCTCGGCACCGCGATGGTCTTCTCCTACCGGGCAGTTCAGCACATGCGGAGCTGACTACACGAGGTTGTCCTCCACCGGGAGCCCGAACGCGCCCCTGCCGAACAGGGCGAGGGCGCGTTCGGGCTCGTTGGCCACGTGCACGCTGCCCGCGTGGGCGTCGCGCCACGACCGTTCGATCGCGTTGCCGCGCGACAGCGAACTCCCGCCGGCCGTCTTGAACAGCAGGTCGATCGCGTCGAGGGCTCGCTCGGTCGCGCGAACCTGATCGCGGCGCACCCGCAGGCGCAGACCCATGGGGAGTTCCTCCCCGGCCTCGGCCAGTTCCCACAGTTCACGCACGTTGCGATCCATCTGCAGTATCGCGGCGTCGATCTCGGACGACGCCCGGGCCACCGCGACCTGGGCGAACTGGTCGTCGACGAATCTTCCGCCACCGAGGCTGAGCCGCACGCGTTCCCGCATGAACGTCAGATAGCGTTCGTAGCACCCCGCGACGATGCCGACCCCGGGCGCCGCGACGGCGGTCGTGAAGAGCGTGGCGAACGGCAGCCGGTACAGCGGTCCCCGGTTCACCTTCTGTCCGGGTCCGCGCAGTTGCGCCGTCTCGTAGTTCCTCTTGATCCGGTAGTCGGGAACGAACACGTCCTCGGCACTGATCTCGTTGCTGGCCGTGCCGCGCATCCCCACCACGTCCCACACGTCGTGGATGCGGTAGTCCGACCGCGGCACCAGCGCGGTCATGAAATCGACCGGGCGGCCCGCAGTCCCGACCAACATCGCGCCGAGCAGCGCCCACGACGCGTGCTCGCAGCCCGAGGAGAAATGCCAGTCCCCCGTCAGCCGGTAACCGCCCTCGACCGGAACGAGCCGCCCGACGGGTGCGTAGGCGGACGACACGAGCACCGAATCGTCGTGGCCCCACACGTCCCGCTGCGCCCGGTCGTCGAACAGCGCCAGGTGCCACGGGTGCACCCCGAGCACGGACGCCAGCCAGCCCGTCGAACCGCACACACCGGACACTGCGCGCACCACTTCGTAGAAGTGCACCGGATCGCCTTCCGTGCCGCCGTACCGCCTGGGCTGCAGCATCTTGAACATTCCGGCGTCGCCGAGCTCACGGATCACCTGTTCGGACACCCGCCGCGACTCGTCGACCTTGTCCGCGCGTTCCGCGATCATCGGCAGCAGGCCGCGGACCGATCTCAGGACCTCGTTCGTCATCTGTCGGAGGGTAGGGCGATCACACCCGCGCGTGGATGTGCGTCTCGCTCAACGGGAAACACCGCCCCACCGCCCGGTCCCGTCCAGTGGGACCACGCGATGCGCGCCGTCCGCGCTCACTTAGCGTGCAGGGCACCGCACAAGCCCAGGAGAGGACGGGACGCATCGTGACCACCCAACAGTCCGAGACAGTCGAGGTACGCGAAATCGACGCGGGCGCAGCGCCCACCCGATTCGCCCGTGGATGGCACTGCATCGGATTGTCCGAGGCATTCCGGGACGGCAAGCCCCATTCCGTCGAAGCGTTCGGAACCAAACTCGTCGTCTTCGCCGACGGTGCGGGCGATCTCGCCGTGCTCGACGGCTACTGCCGGCACATGGGCGGCGACCTCAGCCAGGGCACGGTCAAGGGCGACGAGGTGGCGTGCCCGTTCCACGACTGGCGGTGGGGAAGCGACGGCCGGTGCAAGAAGATTCCGTACGCGCGCCGGGTTCCGCCGCTCGCCCGGACCCGGTCGTGGCACGCGCTCGACCAGGACGGGATGTTGTTCGTGTGGAACGATCCGGAGGGCAATCCGCCGCCCGCGGACGTCACGATTCCCCGCATCGACGGCGCACTCGACGACGGGTGGACGGACTGGGTCTGGTACCGGACCACGGTCGACACCCACTGCCGCGAGGTGGTCGACAACATCGTCGACATGGCGCACTTCTTCTACGTGCACTACTCGTTCCCCACCTACTTCAAGAACGTCTTCGAGGGCCACGTCGCCAGCCAGTTCATGCGCGGCCAGGCCCGCGACGACATGCGCCCGCACGCGTCGGGTCAGCCCCGCATGCTCGGAAGCCGCTCGGATGCGACGTATTTCGGTCCGTCGTTCATGGTCGACGACCTGACGTACCGCTACGAGACACACGACGTCGACTCCGTGCTGATCAACTGCCACTACCCCGTCAGTGCCGACAAGTTCGTGCTGCAGTACGGCATCATCGTCAAGAAGTCGAAGGAACTCGACGGCGACGCGGCCACCGAGATGGCGAAGAATTTCGGCACGTTCATCGCGAAGGGTTTCGAGCAGGACATCGAGATCTGGAAGAACAAGACCCGCATCGAGAATCCGCTCCTGTGCGAGGAGGACGGCCCAGTCTACCAGCTGCGACGGTGGTACGAGCAGTTCTACGTCGACGTCGACGCGGTGACCTCGCAGATGACCGACCGGTTCGAATTCGAACTCGACACCACCCGCCCCGTGGAGTCGTGGAAGAGGGAAGTCGAAGAGAACCTCGCACGAAAGGCGCGCGAAGCCGATGCAACCGCTGCAGTGCACTGAGTGCGGCGCGAGCGTGCTGGTCCAGAAGAACAGCTGGGAACACACTTCCGTTCAGTGGGACGACGCGGCCCGCGCCCGGTGCCGCGAGATCGGCAGCGCCGGACCGGGGGGCCCCGGCGCTCCCCGGAAAGGATGTTCGGCGCTGACGGCGTCGATCACCCGAGCCGCGGAGGCGGGCGTCGTCCCGGTGCGCGATCCCGACCCCGTCCCGACCCCAACCGTCGCCCACTGAACGATTTTCGGAAGGACACAACATGATCGACACCGAGCACTACGGTCCGTGGGCCGTGATAGCGGGCGGCTCCGAGGGTGTGGGCGCGAGTTTCGCCGAGGAACTGGGCCGCGCGGGGATCAACCTCGTGCTGATCGCCCGCAAGCCCGGGCCGCTCGAGGAGACCGCGGCCACGGTCCGCGCCCACGGCGTCCTGGTGCGCACACTCGCGCTCGATCTCCTTGATCCGGACGCCCTCGACCGGATCCGCACGGCCACCGACGACGTCGAGGTCGGGTTGCTGATCTTCAACGCCGGAGCCAACAGTTACGGACACGAGTTCGTCAGCGGCGACCTCGCCGGCTTCCAGCGCGTCATCGACCTGAACATCACCTCGCAGCTGCACCTTTCGCAGCATTTCGCCGCGAGGATGAAGGACCGCGGCCACGGTGGCGTCGTGCTGGTCGGTTCGCTGGCCGGGTACCTGGGTTCGGAAGACCAGAGCATCTACGCCGCAGCCAAGGCGTTCGGCCGGATCTTCGCGGAAAGCCTCTGGCTCGAACTCGCGCCGTTCGGCGTCCACGTGGTCGAACTGGTCCTCGGCGTCACCCGCACACCGGCGATGGTCCGGGCGGGCCTGAACTTCGATCTTCCCGGAATGAACGTCGCCGAACCCGAAGACGTTGCCCGTGAGGGGCTCGCGCACATCGCCGACGGCCCGGTCTGGGTGGCGGGCGGCAACTACGACGCGGCGCGCAAGCGCAGCGGTTTCCCCCGCGACGCACTCGTGCGCGGGGCAGCCGAGGGTATGCGGAAACTTCTGGGCCGCCGGTAGCCGCGGACGTCAGAGGGTGGTGACGAGTCCGCCGTCGATCACGAAATCGGAGCCCGTCACATTGCCCGCCCGGCCGCTCGCGAGGAACACGACGAGATCCGCCACCTCGTCCGGGCGGGTGAACCGGCCCGTGACCGCCTGCTCCGCGACACGCTCCGCCACTGCCTCCGGGTCACCGCCTGCGGCGCGCGCCACCGTGGCGGCGACCCCGTCGTCGCCGAGCCAGAGGGCGGTCGACACCGGACCGGGGCTGACGGTGTTCACCCGAATACCCAACGGTCCCAACTCTTTCGACAGGGCCTTCGAGAAGTTGGTGAGCGCGGCCTTGGACGCGCAGTAGTCGATGACGGTGGGGTCGGGCAGGAAACTGTTGACCGAACTCGTGGTCACGATGCTTCCCCGGCCCGCCGCGATCATCGTGGGCAGGGCGGCGCGGATCGTCCGCACCGCCGACATCAGGTTGAGATTCATCGTCGTGATCCAGTCTTCGTCGGTCACGTCGAGGAACCCGGTCAGTCTGGGGTGGGCGGCACCGACGTTGTTGACGACGATGCCGAGACTGCCCCGAGCAGTGGCGGCGGCGACGAGTTCGCCCGGACCGGTGGGGGTCGACAGGTCGACGTGCACCGCCTCCACCGTTCCGCCGCGGACGAGTTCTTCCAGTTCGGAGCTGGGCGAACGCGCCCCCGCCACCACGAACGCGCCTTCCGCGGCGAGCGCGCGGGTGATGGCGAACCCGATTCCCTTGCTGGCTCCGGTGACCACGGCGACGGTGCCACGTAAGGCGAGATCCACGGGGTTCCTCCTGACGACGGCGGAGCGTGCACAGACGAGCGGAACGTCCCCCTCCGATCACGCTAGCCGAAATGGTGCCGACCGCGCTGCGGGCGAGTAATCTCAGCGACGAAGGGCCAGGCCACGGCGTTGCTCTCGTACGGCGATGCCTGTCGTCACGCGACTACACCTGGCGCGCAAGCCCCTTCACCCCTAACCACTGTGTTCTTTCCTGACTCGGGAGACGAGTGATGCGACTTCTTCGACTTCGAACCGCCGTTGCCGCGTGCGCGATCGCGGCTGCCGGCACGCTGACCGTGGGGGCCGGACCGGCCCTCGCCCAGGATCTGCCGACGGTGGTGCTGGTCCACGGCGCGTTCGCCGACACCACCAGCTGGGATGCGGTGGCCGCGGAACTGCGCGGCCGAGGGTACGAAGTCGTGGTCCCGGACAACCCGTTGCGCGGACCGGCCTACGACTCCGCCGCCATCGAGAAGGTGCTCGCGGACATCCCGGGACCGGTGGTGCTCGTCGGTCACTCGTACGGCGGCGCCGTCATCACCAATGTGCATTCGCCGAACGTCGAGGCCCTCGTCTACGTGGCGGCCTTCGCCCCGGCGCAGGGCGAGCCGGTCATGCTGAACCTCGACCCGATCCGGTTCCCCGGCAGCCAGCTGCTCCCGCCGGTGCTGCAGGTGAAGGTCGTCGAGAACGATCCCACCGGAATCGCCGGGAGAAACCTCGACGGGTACATCGATCCCGGCCGCTTCCACGAGGTGTTCGCCCAGGACGTCCCGGACGCCACCGTCGCCGGGATGATCGCGCACCAGAAGTCGGCTGCGCTCGTCGCGAACCTCGAGCCGACCGCCGATCCGTCGTGGGCGTCGACACCCAGCTGGGCCATGGTCGCTCAGAACGATCGCGTGATTCCGGCGGCCGCGGAGCGGTTCATGGCCACGCGCGCGGGAGCCCGGATCACGGAAGTTTCGGCGTCGCACGCCGTCCTGGTGTCCCAACCCGGCGCGGTCGCGGACCTCGTGGTGCAGGCAGACCAGGGAACTCCGTAGCGGGCCGCCGTGAACACGCCCGGACAACCGGCACCGAACAGCAGGAACCTCGCCCACCGTGTCCAGAAGATGGTCGGGCGTGATCCGCACGAGGAACACCGTGCGGCAACGCCGCTGGAGCTGCTGTTCGACCTGACGTTCGTCGTCGCGTTCGGCGTCGCGGGCGATCAGTTCGCGCACCTCGTTGCCGAAGGACACGTCGCCGCCGGGCTCGCGGGATTCGCGTTCGCGATGTTCTCGATCATCTGGGCGTGGATCAACTTCTCCTGGTTCGCGTCGGCCTACGACACCGACGACTGGATTTACCGGGTCACCACCATGATCCAGATGATCGGCGTCGTCATCCTGGCGCTGGGCATGCCTCCGATGTTCGCGTCCATCGACCGCGGAGTCGAACTCGACAATTCCGTGATGGTGTCCGGGTACATCGTCATGCGCATCGCCATGGTGTTCCAATGGCTGCGCGCCGCCAAACACGACCCCGAGCACCGTTCCGCGTCACTGACGTATGCCACGATGCTCGTCCTCGCGCAGATCGGCTGGGTCGCACTGGTGATCGCGCCCCTCACCGTCGAGTACGCGTTCGGCCTCGGCGCGATCCTCATCCTCGTCGAGCTGACCAGCCCCGTCATCGCCGAACGGTACAAGGGCGGAACGCCCTGGCACGCACACCACATCGTCGAGCGTCACGGCCTGCTCGTCATCATCACCCTCGGCGAGGGCGTGATCGGCACCGTGGCATCGCTGTCCGCCGTGGTCGAACACCAGGGCTGGACACTCGATGCGATACTCGTCGCGGTCGCCGGCATCGGACTCACGTTCGGACTGTGGTGGGTGTACTACACCCTGCCGTCGGCCGAGGTGCTCGCGGTGTATCGCAGCCGGTCGTTCGTCTGGGGCTACAGCCACATCGCGCTCTTCGCGTCGCTGGCCGCGGTGGGGGCCGGACTACACGTGGCGGCGTATTACATCGAACACGCCTCCCATATCGGCGCGGCGGCGACGGTGCTCTCCGTCGCCGCACCCGTCGCGATCTTCCTCGCGGGTGTCTACGCGCTGTACACGTATCTGCTGCGGGTGCCCGACCCGTTCCACATCCTGCTCCTCGTCCTGACCGCGGCCACGATCGCGCTCGCACTGGTGCTGGCGGCGCAAGGCGTGTCGATGGCGTGGTGCCTGATCGTGGTGATGCTGGCACCGGTCGTCACGGTCGTCGGATACGAATTGCTCGGACACGCGCACGAGGCCCGGGCGCTCGAGATCGTCCTCGGGCGCGCAGACACCGGCACCCGCGAGGAGTACTAGGACCAGGGGGTCACCGGCCGAGGCCGGGCCACACCGTCGACGACCAGATCGAGCCGCTCGTCGAAGAACGCCACGAGTCCCCGAACTTCCGACGCGTCGACGAGGGGCTCGTCGTATCGCCACGCGATGTCGTGAAGCACTCCGCCTGCGGTCACCGCGGACCGGTAGGAAGCCTCGCCCTTGTAGGCGCAGTACGACGTCGTCGCACTCGGTTGCAGCTCCGCGACGACGTCGCCGGGCGGCAGGTAGTAGCGGACCGGAAGCAGTGTTTCGAACAGCATTTTCGCGCGCCGCGTGTCGGCGAGGAGGATGTCGCCCAACATCACCCGGATATGACGGGACGTGCGGCGAACGTCGATGCGCTGGAACGGGTCGTGCGGATGACCGACGATCTCGTCGTCCTCCTCGAGCCAACGGTCGAAGCCGTCGAAATCGAGAACCACGTACCCGGTCAGATCCTCGTCGCCGGGCCGGAACCCCACGGCGTGCTCTGCGCCGGCGGTACGGAGCACGACGGGTTCGCCCGCCGTGCTGTGCACCGAGAACGGCACCCGCGGGTCGAGTACCGGCAGCGTCGTCACGTCCGGCAGGGCGAAGCCGACGTCGCCGGTCCCCTCCGCAGCCACCGAATCCGTTGGCTCCGCCGACAACTCCGCATCGATGTCGTCCGACGGCACCGCGTACGTGGGAACGACGCGCCGCGGTTCCCAGACCAGGACCGCACGGTCACTGTCGACCACGGTGGTCCCGTTGAGCACGGCACGGATCCGCTTCGCCGTCGGCTCGTAGCGAAGCTCGCATAGCTGACGTCCGATGCTGTCTCGCAGTCGCAGGCCCATGAGTCGAGACTAGGCCTGTCATCGGGCCAGGCCGAGGGAAGCGACGAGGTCCTCGTGGAACTCGAACCAGACGCGGTGGCAGGAGTCGCGGTCGGTTGCCGTGATCCAGCCCGGATCGGTACCCGCTCGCTCGACGGCGCCGGCGAACCGATGGTGATAGCCGGCGAACCGGTCCGTGCCCGCGACCAGGCGCGCCTCGAATTCGGCCAGGGCGTCCGCCGCGGTCGCCAGGCGGGTGATCGTCTCGTCGATGGTCACGGTCGCCTCGCCGAGGCCCATCTCGGCCAGCTGCCAGGCGGTGCACGCGTCCGCCACGGCGACGTTGTGCGGCAGGAAGTCCTGGTGCACCTGCACCACCACGGCGCGGGTGCCGCACCGGTCGAGCTCGGCGGCGAGCAGTCGCTCGCCGTGCACCTTCCCGGTTTCGGTCAGGGACCAGCCGCTGTCCCCGGCAAAGTCGGTGTGGGTGACCCACCCACGGGCCTCGGCATCGAGCAGGTGCTCGGCTGCCAGTCCTGCAGGCAGCGCGAACCGGGCAGCGATGCGCGCGGTCTCCGCGTAGCCCAGGATCCGCACGGCGTGCAGCACCAGGATGTCCGTCGGTGTGCGGTGCGACATCACATCCTCCCCGCGGTGCCGACGTGCCCGTGGGTGCCGTCGACGCGGACCCGTCGGCCCTCGGTCAGGGTGGTCATGGCCCCCGCCGCTGCCAGGACTGCCGGGATGCCGAATTCGCGGGCCACGATCGCGGCGTGGGCGAGCATCCCGCCCGTCTCGGTGACCACCGCGCACGCGCGGGCCAGCAGCGGCGTCCACGCCGGCGAGGTCGTTCGGCAAACCAGCACGTCGCCCGAACGAAAGCGGGCGAAGTCGTCCAGGCTGCCGATGATCCGCGCAGGCCCGGCAGCGGTGCCCGGGCTGGCTGCGACGCCTGTCAGCAGCATCTCCCCCGGCATTGCTCGCACCGGCAGCGCGGCGGAGGACGCGGTCGTGATCGGGCGGGCCTGCAGGACCCAGATGTCGTCGCCGGCGATCGCCCACTCGATGTCCTGCGGGCACCCGAACAGGCTCTCGACGTCGCGTCCCAGCGCCGCGACGGCCAGAGCCTGGGCGGTGGTCAGCAGTTGCCCGCCCCAGTGCCGGGCGACCTGCACGTGCACACCGTCGACCAGGTACGCCTCCGGAGTGACGGTCCCGGCCACGACTGCCTCGCCGAGGCCCCGCGCAGCCTCGATCACCACCTGCTCGGCCCCGGTGACCGGGTGCCGGGTGAACATGACTCCGGCCGTCTCGGGTTGCACCATCACCTGCACGATCACCCCGGCCGACGCGAGGGCTTCTCGATCGGTGCGAGCCGCGTACGCGACGGCTTCGGGCGAGGAACCCGACGCGGCGCTGCGATACACCGCCTCGATCACCTCGGCGGTGGTGGTGACCCCGAGCGTCGTGGCCAGTTGTCCGGCGAACGAAGACTCGACGCCGTCCTCCGCGAGGGCGGACGAGCGCACGGCGAACGGACCGGGACCGAGACGGCGCAGTCCGGCCTCGATCTCCCGCTCCCGACCGGGATTGCCGAGCGGGTCGGGTATCACGAATCCGTCGGGCACCCGGAATCCGGCACGCAGCAGCAGGCCGAGGTTGCGGGCCTTGGCACCGCAACGCTCGGACGCGTCCAGCAGGGGCACGATCGGCACGTTCAGGCCTCCGCGTCGCGGTCGCCGGCCCGGGCAAGGACCCGGTTCAGGCGCTGCTGGGCAGCCTGCGCCGAACCCAGGCCGAGCGCCTGCGCGATCTGCGGCCAGGTCATCGCACTGGCCCGGGCGGCGAACAGCAGGCCGGCCTCGATCTGATCGAGCTCCACCCGAGCCGACGACAGCAGCCGCAGCCCGGCCGCGAGCACCGCCGGGTCCGTGCCCTGCGCGTCCCGGCCGGCCCACGCCGCGAACCTGACGAGATCGGTGTCCGAACGTGGCTGCCCGGGATGCTCCCAGGGGCGCCGCTCGAGCCGCGCGGCACCGGCCTCGTTCAGCGTCGTGCGTGCCTGATCGAGTTCGGCCGCGTGTGTCTGGTCGTCGGTGGTCACCCGACCACCACACGCTATCAACAGCCTGTTGTCAACATTCTGTTGATGGGCGCGTCGTCGGACGAGGTCCCGGCATCCTCAGCCGGCGAGGATCCCGGCGACGAAATCCTGCGCGTCCTTCTGCGACGCGCCGATCGTCCCGCGATGGTCCGCACCCTCGTACGTCCGATACGTCAGTTCGTTCCCGTTGTCCTGCAACGTCTTCACCATCAGATCCGTCGACGGCTTGCTCACCACCAGGTCGCCGGAGCTCTGCGCGACCAGCGTCGGGACCTGCACGTGGACCCTCGACGGCTCCYGGCGGGCCAGGTATTCGGTGAGCGGTCCCAGGTCGGCGTCGGGACGGAAGACCTGACCGGCGGGCACGGGCGGCACCTTCCGGATGTCGTCGATGCACCCGGTCCGCGCCACCGTCAGCAGCGGTTGCGCCCGCTCCGTCAGCAACGTCGACGGGTCGAWGGCGGGATCCGCGGCCTGGGCTCCGAGGAGGATCAGCGGGAGGAACGCCTCGGCCGCTTCGATACCCGGAACACCCGAGCGGAAGTACTGCGGCGTCTGGTCGAGCCCGTTGCCCGGGGCGATCGCCACGGCACCACCGAGGTGCAGTTCCGGGGCGCGCTCCCCGCCCTGCGCGGCGGTGAACAACGCCGCCTGCCCACCCTGACTGTGGCCGATCACGAACCACGTCGAGCCGACCGCCGGATCCATCGCACGGGCGGCGCGGACGATGTCCACGACAGCGTTCGTCTCCGTGTCACCGTTGACGTACGGGTGGATGCCCGGCGTGCCCAGACCCTGGTAGTCCGTGCTCACCACCGCATATCCCTTGGCGACCCAGTCGTCGAGGGACGCGTTCACCCCGGAGAGATAGCCGTGGGCGGGGCCTCCGGCGAAATCCGCGGACGGGGCGCACGCGTCCGCGACGCCGGTCGTGCCGTGCGCCCAGCTGATCACCGGATATCCACCCTCGGGTGCCGGCGTGCGAGGAATCGACACGGCGCCCGACACCACGACGGGGTCGCCGTTGCCGTCCTGCGACGCGTAGGTGATCACCTCGTTCCGTCCGGCGCTCGGCAGGGCCGGACCGTCCGCGACGGCGCGGGACGACAGCAGCTGTCCCGGCCGGAGCGCAGCCGGATCCGTCGCCGTCTCGGAAGTCGCAGTGGAACAGCCACTTCCGCCGAGAAGGAGGAGCGCGGCCACCGCGCCGATCCGGGCACGCGACAACGTCATGAGAACGCCGCCAGCGGCTCGGAACCCGACCAGTCGTGACCCCAGTAGCTGTCCGCCGTGATCTCCTCGGCGGTGTAGTGCGTCTCGTCGACGAGCATGCCCTCCGTGCCGAACTCGAGGTCCCAGCCGCCGGGGGCACGCACGTAGAACGACACCATGCGGTCGTTGGTGTGGCGGCCGAGGGTCGACGAGATGGAGAAGCCCAGCTTACCGAGCCGGTCGAGTGCCTGCCCGACGGCGTCGAGGGTGTCGACCTCCGTCATCAGATGCACCATCCCGGGTTCGCCGCTGCGCGGCGCAGGGCACAACGCGAGGCTGTGATGGYGCTGATTGACACCCATGAACCGCACCCGGCGGGCTGGTCCCGGGGCGTCGGCCGGTCCGAGCCGGATCGCCCCGCGCGGCAGGAAGCCCAGCACCTCGGTGTAGAACGTGTAGGCCTCCTCGAACGCCGGCGTCGGGAGGACCACGTGCCCCAGACCCTGTGCGCCGGTGACGAACCGCCCGCCGTGCGGGGTGACGACCGGGCTGTGGTCGAGGACGGGCCCGAAGAACACCTCCACCCGTGTGCCGGACGGATCGTCGAACGCGATCACCTGCTCTGCGTCGCGGTAGCGCGACTCTTCCTCGGACAGGACGTCGACCGTGACACCCGACTTCTCCACCTGCTCACGCACCCGTTGGAGGGCGAACTGGTCGCGCACCTCCCACCCCACCGCGAGTGCCGTGTCCGTGTCACCCGGGAGGACGATCAGCCGCGACCGCCGCTCGTCGACGCGCAGGTACAGGCCGTCGGGCTCGGGACCGGAACCCTCGGCCATGCCCAGCCCGTCCACCACCAGCTCACGCCAGCGTGGCACGTCCTTCGTCTGGATCCTGAGGTAGCCGAGCCCGCGAATGTCGGTCATGTGAAAGTCCTTTCCTGGAGGCGGCTCCGCCGCCCGTGCGCCTTTCTGGTAGCAGGGACTACCAGAAAGGCGCACGGGCGGCGGAGCCGCCTAGATCATGGAGCGGTGGATGCCCTGAGGTTCCCCGCCGAGCTGGGTCAGAGCCGAGGAGTGGAAGATCGACCCCGGCACGTGGATGGCGTGGGAGAGGCCGGCGTGGGCGTCCCGCCAGAAGCGCTGCAAGGGTGTCTTCAGTTGGAGCGCACCGCCACCGGAGCGTGCGAAGATCTCGTCCACGGCACGCACCGCCCGCCACGCGGCGGCCGTCTGCGTGCGCCGGCCGATGGAGCGGAGTTCGAACGAGACGTCCCGGCCCTTCTCGGTCATGTCCCAGAACCGGTCGACCGTCTCGAGGATCGCCGCGCGCGACGCCGCGATCTCCGCCGCCGCCTCGCCGATCGCGAACAGCACGTACGGGTCGTCCTTGATCGCGGTACCCGACACGGTGACACGTTCACGCTGCGCATTCAGGTGGCAGGCCAGCGCGCCCTCGGCGATGCCGATCAGCGACGACGTGATGCCGAGCGGGAAGATGCACGAGAACGGGAAGTTGTAGAGCGTCTGGGTGCGGCCGAACTCCTTCGGCGCGGACCCGTCGAAGACCTTGTCGGCCTGCAGGGTCCGGTGCTGCGGGATGAACGCGTCCTTGACGATCAGGTCCTTGGACCCGGTGCCGCGCAGTCCGACGACGTTCCAGCTGTCCTGGTCGATGTCGTAGTCCGAGCGTGGCAGCAGCACGTGCAGGATCTGCGGCGGCATCACCCGGTTGCCGTCCCGGTCGCCGACCGCGGCGCCGATCATGATCCACCCGCAGTGGTCGGTGCCCGAGGAGAACGACCACCGGCCGTTGAGGACGTAGCCGCCGTCGGTGGGCACGGCTACACCCATCGGCGCATACGGCGAGGCCATCCACATGTCGGAGTCCTCGCCCCACACCTCGTCCTGGGCCGTGCGGTCGAAGAACGCGAGTTCCCACGGGTGGACGCCGACGATGCCGCTGACCCAGCCCGCGGCCCCGTCGATGGCGCCGATGCCCATCGCGGTCTCCGCGAACTCGCGCGGATGCGATTCGTAGCCGCCGTACTCCTTGGGCTGCAGCATCCGCATCACTCCGGAGTCGCGCAACCGTTTCGCGGAGGTGTCGGACAGGCGCATCAGCTTGTCGCCCTCGGCGCCTTCCGCTCGGATCTCGTCCGCGTACTGTTCGATCCTGTCAAGAACCTGGCCCATGATGATCTCGGCTTTCTGGTGTCGGTACCCGGCGAAACGCCTAGGCGGACTTCTTCTCGGCGACTGCGGAACCCGCGGACTCCCGGTCTGCGAGACCGAGGGCGATCTCGATCAGCTGGTCCTCCTGACCGCCGACCAGCTTGCGTCGGCCGGCCTCGATGAGGATCTCCGCACCGGACACGCCGTACCGGCGGGCGTGGGAGTCGGCGTGCTTGAGGAAGCTGGAGTAGACACCCGCGTAGCCCATCGTCAGCGACAGCCGGTCGAGCAGGCAGTCGCCGTCCATGATCGGCCGGACGACGTCCTCGGCCGCGTCGATGATCTTCAGCGTGTCGATGCCGGTGCGGATTCCGAGCTTCTCGGTGACGGCGGCGAACGCCTCGACCGGGGTGTTGCCCGCGCCCGCACCGAAGCGCCGGGTGGAGCCGTCGATCTGGAGGGCGCCGGACTCGACGGCGAGCACCGAGTTGGCGACACCGAGCCCGAGGTTCTCGTGCCCGTGGAAGCCGACCTGCGCGTCGTCGCCGAGTTCGGCCACCAGGGCGGACACCCGGTCGCTGACGGCGTTCAGGATCAGCGCCCCGGCCGAGTCCACCACGTACACGCACTGGCAGCCGGCGTCGGCCATGATCCGGGCCTGCTTCGCGAGAACCTCCGGCGGCTGGCTGTGCGACATCATCAGGAAGCCGACGGTCTCCAGCCCGAGTTCGCGGGCGAGACCGAAATGCTGCACGGAGATGTCGGCTTCGGTGCAGTGCGTGGCGATGCGGCAGATGCTTGCGCCGTTGTCCGCAGCCTCCCGGATGTCGGACTGGACGCCCAGTCCGGGGAGCATGAGGAACGCGATCCTGGCCCGCTCCGCCGTCTCCACCGCGGCCTTGATCAGTTCCTGCTCCGGGGTGTGGCTGAAGCCGTAGTTGAACGAGGAACCGCCGAGTCCGTCGCCGTGGGTGACCTCGATGACCGGGACCCCGGCGGCGTCGAGCGCCCCGACGATCGAGCGGACGTGGTCGACGGTGAACTGGTGTCGCTTGGCGTGGGATCCGTCGCGCAGGGACGAGTCCGTCACCCGGATGTCGAGATCGGCACTGTAAGGCATCGGTATTCCTTCGAAGAGTGAATGGGGCGGACGCGTCAGACGCTCGCGCCGAGGATCTGCGTCGCGAAGCTCTCGCCGACCTTGGTGGCGGCGGCGGTCATGATGTCGAGGTTGCCGGAATAGGGCGGCAGGAAGTCGCCCGCTCCCTCTACCTCGAGGAAGATGCCGACCCGGGCGAGGCCACCGCTGATCGGCGTCGGGTCGTCGAATTGCGGTTCGGCGCGCAGTCGGTAGCCGGGGACGTACGCCTGCACGGACGCTGCGACGTCGTGGATGGACGCGGTGATCGCGTCCCGGTCGGCGTCGGCGGGAATGGAGCAGAACACTGTGTCCTTCATGAACATCGGCGGTTCGGCCGGGTTCAGGATGATGATCGCCTTGCCCTTCTTCGCCCCGCCGATCGTCTCGATGCCCCGGCTCGTGGTGATCGTGAATTCGTCGATGTTCGCGCGGGTGCCCGGGCCTGCGGACGGCGACGCCACGCTGGCGACGATCTCGGCGTACGCCACCTCGGCGATCCGGGAGACGGCGTACACCATCGGGATGGTTGCCTGGCCGCCACACGTGATGAGGTTGACGTTCGGCGCCGTCCGGTGCTCGCCCATGTTCACGGCGGGCACGACGGCGGGTCCGAGCGCGGCGGGGGTGAGGTCGACGGCCTGGATGCCGAGTTCCCGGTAGCGGGGGGCGTTCGCCCGGTGCACGTAGGCGGACGTGGCCTCGAAGACGATGTCGGGGCGCTCGTCCTGGGCGAGCAGCCAGTCGACACCCTCGGCGCTGGCGATCACACCCCGGTCCGTGGCGCGCTTCAGTCCCTCACTGTCCGGGTCGACGCCGATCATCCAGCGGGGCTCGATGATCTCCGAGCGGAGGAGCTTGTACAGGAGGTCGGTGCCGATGTTGCCGGATCCGACGATCGCGGCGAGAGCCTTGGTCACAGTTGTCGCCTTTACTTGAATTCTACTGATACAGAACCGATGTCACTGAAATCGGCGCGGAACACGTCACCGGGCCGGGCGTCGATCGCGCGGGTGCACGAGCCGGGCAGGATGACGTGCCCGGCCTCGAGTCGCACTCCGAAGCTGGCGACCTTCCGGGCCAGCCACGCCACGGCCTTCGTGGGATTGCCGAGCACCGCCGACGCCTCGCCCCGCGCGATCTCCTCCTCGCCCTGGAACAGCACGGCGGAGATCCCGCCGATGTCGACGTTCGCCGGTTCCACCCGTCCGGCGCCGAGGATCATGCCCGCCGAGGACGCGTTGTCGGCGATCGTGTCGGCGAGCCCGATCTTCCAGTCGGTGATGCGGGAGTCGATCAGTTCGATGCTGGGAACGATGTATTCGGTAGCCGCCAGCACGTCCTCTTCGGTGCATCCCTCCCCCGGCAGGGTCTCGCCGAGGACGTACCCGATCTCCACCTCGATGCGCGGGTAGCAGAATCGAGCAGTGTCGATCGGCGTCCCCTCGGCGTACACCATGCTCGACAGCAGATGTCCGTAGTCGGGTTCGTCGACGCCCATCATCTTCTGCATGACCTCGGATGACAGCCCGACCTTGTGGCCGTACACCGTCTCCCCCGCCTCCAGCCGCGCGCGGATATTGATCAGCGCGATCTCGTAGGCGTCGACCACGTCGATGCCCGGGAACACGGTGGTCAACGGGTCGATCGGCGCACGGTCCTGTTCGGCGTTCCGCAGCAGGTGGGCGGCGGACAGTCGCTGCGCATCGCTCAGCATCACGCCACCTCTCCCGCACGTGAGTGCTGTCGCGTGGTCCGGGACGCCTCGCCACTCACGTCGGCGACGTGCAGCGCGGCGATGTAGCCGAACACCATGGCGGGACCGATGGTCGCGCCCGCACCGGCGTATTCGTTGCCCATCACCGACGCCGACGTGTTGCCGGTGGCGTACAGGCCGTCGATGACGGAACCGTCCTCGCGGAGCACCCGCGCGTCGGCGTCGGTGACGAGTCCGCCCTTGGTCCCCAGGTCGCCGGCCTCGCACCGGATCGCGTAGAACGGTCCCTCGACGATCTCGTCGAGGCACGGGTTCTTCATCGTCGGGTCGCCGTAGTACCGGTCGTACGCGCTGTCGCCGCGGCCGAAGTCCTCGTCCTTGCCGGTGCGGGCGAAGCCGTTGAACCGGTCGATGGTCGCGACCAGGGTGTCGGCCTTGACGCCGATCGCGTCGGCGAGGTCGCGCAGCGTGTCCGCCTTGTGCACGACCCCGGAGTCGTAGAACCCCTGCGGGAACGGCACACCCGGCAGCACCTGCGCGAACGGGTACCGCGACTTCGCCTTGCCGTCCATCACGAACCACGCCGGGACGTGACCGCCGTCGAGTTGGTCGTGGACGAAGTTCACGTACGGCGACGACTCGTTGGTGAAGCGTTCGCCGCGGCCGTTGACGATCACCGACGGCGGAATGCACCGTTCCGAGACGAGCGGGATCACGGCGCCCATCGGGTGGAGCACCGACGGCATCCACCAGGCGTCGTCCATGAGGTCGACTGCCGCGCCGAGCTTCTGGCCGGCGACGATGCCGTCGCCGGTGTTCTCCCGGGCGCCGGCACTGACGTCCGGGACGCCGTGCTTGGGTAGATACTTCGCGCGCATGTCCTGATTGTGGTCGAATCCGCCGGTCGCGAGCAGCACGCCGTGGCGGGCGCCGATCCGGACCGTGTGCCCGTCGCGTTCGGCGAGAACACCGACGACCGCTCCGGTGCCGTCGACGATCAGTTCCGTCATCGACGTCTTCAGCCACAGCGGCACCCCGGCATCCTTGAGGACCATCCGCATCCGCGCCACGAGTGCGCGGCCGCCGGTGGCCATGTGGCGTCGGCGGATCACGTTGGACGCCACCCGCCACGCCGCGACCAGTGATGCCTTGCGGCCCTTCCAGGTGCGCTTGACCATGGCGAGGTCGTGGTAGTCCTTGGACGTGACCCACAGTCCCAGCGGACCCTTCATGCTGTTCGGCCGCTGATACTGCTCGTCCTCCTTCAGCGCCCGGGTGTCGAACGGCGTGCATTCGATGGTGCGTCCGAGCGGACGGCCGCCGTCATACTCCGGGTGGTAGTCGGAGTAGCCCTTCACCCAGTACAGCTTCATGTGCGGGCTGCGGTCGAGCAGGTCCATCAGCTCGGGGCCCTTGTCGACGAACGCGTCGAGACGGTCGGCGGGAACCGTGCCCTCGGTGATGATGTCGAGGTAGCGGCGGATCGATTCCCGCGAGTCGACCACACCCTTCTCCCGCAGTGTCGGGGCGTTGGGAATCCAGATGCCGCCCCCGGAGATGGCGGTGGATCCGCCGAACGTGGTGCCCTTGTCGATGACGAGAGTGTCGATTCCCCGGTCGGCCGCGGTGATCGCCGCGGCCATGCCGCCGCCACCGCTGCCGACGACGAGAAAATCGACTGTGGTGTCGAAGTTTTCTTCGGTGCCGCTCATCGTCCGGTGCCGTCCTTGCGGAGGAGGAAGGCGAGGACGGCACTCTCGAACGCCGTCTTCTGCTCGATCATCGCCCAGTGCCCGCAATTGGGGAACACGTGCAGTTCCGCCCGGGGAATCGACCGCATCGGGATGATCGCCATGTCCAGCGGGCTGACCCGGTCGTCGCGGCCCCACGTGAGCAGTGTCGGCGCCTTCACCTTGTGCAGCTGAGCCCAGTACGGCGTCGCATCGGACTCGAGTGCCGCCTTGGCGCCGGCCTCGAACGCCGCCCTGCTGTACATCTTGCGGGCGCTGGCGAGGGTCTCGGGGTCGGTTGCCTGCGTCCAGCGTTCCTCGATCAGTTCCTCGGTGACCATCGCGGGGTCGAACACCATCGAGTGCAGCCACGCGATCAGTCGTTCCCGGGTGGGGTCGTCCGTGAACTCCATCAGGAGGTTGATGCCCTCACCGGGGCCGGGGCTGAAGAGGTTCCTGCCGATGCCGCCGATGGTGATCAGCTTGCCGACCCGGTCGGGGTGCGCGATGGCGAACTGGGTGGCGACGATGCCGCCCATCGAGTTTCCGAGCATTGCCACCTCGTCCAGTCCGAGCCCGTCGAGGAAGCGGAGTACCGCGTCGCCTGCGGTGAGCATCGGATGACCGCCGAAGTCGTCGCTGACCCCGAATCCCGGGAACTCCAGGACGAAGGTGCGGAAGTGCTCGGCGAAGACGCCGAGGTTGCCGCGGAAGTTGCGCCACCCCGTCACGCCGGGGCCGGAGCCGTGCAGCAGCAGAAGAGGCGGGCCGTCGCCGGCCTCATGGTAGCGAAGCACGCCGAGGTCGGTCTTCAGCTCCTTCAGGGTGCCCTCGTAACTCGAGTCAGTCGTCATGGTCGGTCACGTTGCCAGCGCGCTCCAGGCTCGGACAGAAGCGATCCCGGTCAGCGAGACATCGCCCTGTGCGCGCAGGCATCGGCCGGGGATTTCCACTGACCGAGACGGCATCTCGTGACGGTTCTGGGCCGTCCCTAGCCTCGGGGACGATCGTCGAACGGGTCGGCGACGGAAGAGCAATCGGAGGCGGTCTGATGGCAATCGAACCGGCCGGCACCCAGCCCGGGACCCGCTCGGACGCACCGTCACCGGACGAGATGCGCCGTGCCCTCGGCCAATTCGCCAGCGGAGTGACGGTGGTGACCGGCCTCGACACGGAGGGTCCGGTGGGTTTCACGTGTCAGTCGTTCGCGTCGGTGTCCCTGGAGCCGCCGCTGATCCTGTTCTGCGCCGATCACCGCGGGCGAGCATGGCCGCGCATCCGGCGGTCGGGGCGTTTCACGATCAACGTGCTGCGCGAGGACCAGACGGACCTCTGTGTCCGGTTCGGCTCGAGCCGGGGCACCAAGTTCGACGGGCTCGCCTGGGAGCCGTCGCGGTGGTCGACGCCGTCGCTGCCGGGGGTCCTCGTCCGCGTGCACGCGGACGTGCAGTCGGTGCACACCGCCGGCGACCACGACGTCGTGATCGGACGCGTCCTGGAACTCGACTCGGTGTGCGAGGAACGTCCGATGGTGTTCTTCCGGGGCGGTTTCGGCATCGACGCCGCTCCGCGGCCCGTGCGCGCGTAGCGAGTCCAGCGACTCGTCACACGCGCACGGGCGCTACAGCCATTGCCCGGACTGCACCGCGAGGAGCTGGTCCAGCGTCTCGGTCGACCACGAGCTGTCCGGGATCTCCGGGGTCCGGCGGCCGCGACGGGGTGTTCCCAGTTCGGGGTGGAGCGTCCGGGTGACTTCCCGGGCGGCGTCGACGACGAGCGGGGCGACACGCTCGAGTTGGACGGTGCGCGTGTCGCCGCACAGCGAGATGCCGGCCACCGGCCCGTCGGCGCTGCGGACCGCGACACCGACGCAGCCGATTCCGCGCACCGCCTCGCCCCGCTCGAACGCGAGGCCGCGGCGCTGCCGGATCCGGTTGAGCTCCTGGTGCAGTGTGGACAGTTCGGTGATCGTGCGGTCCGTGCTCCGGTTGAGCCGCGGCCCGTACATGCTGTCGACCTGCTCCGGGTCCACCCACGCCAGCATCGCCTTGCCGCCCGCCGTCGTGTAGGCGGGCACGCGCCCACCCACCCGCGACGGCAGGCTCGCGGCCATCCGTCCGCCCACCTTGTCCAGGTACACGCTCTCCGCACCGTCCAGCACGGCCAGGTGCACCACCATTCCGGTCTGCATGTGCAGGTCGTGCAGCAGCGGTGCCGCCGCGGCCCGGACCTGGCTGTGCCCGTTGTCGCCGCCGCCGAGCCCCATCGCGCGCCGTCCGAGGCAGTAGCCGAAGCTGGCGTGGTCGACCCAGTCGAGGCGAACCAGCTGATCGAGGATGCGGTGCACCGTGGACCGCGGCAGCCGGGTGCGGCACGCGACCTCCTCGAGGGTCAGGCGCGACGTGCGGCCGTCGAAGGCGTCGAGGATCAGCGTCATCCGCTCGACCATCGACGGTGGCAGATCCTTCTTCGCAGCGGGTACCGACAGTGCATCATCCGAATCGACGACAGTCATCGACGCCTCCAAATATCCTGGTCACACGCATACGCCCGACAAAAATTGAAATGAATTCTTAAAATGTACCAGCCGTGCCCGCCGCGGGGAAGAAATCGGACAATCGCCGCGCCCGGTCAGCGGGAACGCCCGCGCGACCCCCGGGGCACCTCCACTACAACGGTGACGACAGACCGACCCCCGACAGCGGAGTAACCACCTGATGCACATAGGAATCGCGCCACCCATCGTCATCGCGCACCCCGCCGTCCGCGAGGACTGGGAACTCGGCGCCGGCATCGCGGAGTTGACCGCGATCGCCCGCACCGCCGACCGCCTCGGCTACCACCACCTCACCTGCAGCGAGCACGTCGCCGTCCCCACCGACGTCGCGGTCGAGCGCGGCGGCACCTACTGGGACCCGCTCGCGACCCTCGGGTTCCTGGCCGCCCAGACCACCGGCATCCGCCTCGCCACCCAGGTCCTGGTACTCGGCTATCACCACCCCCTCGAGATCGCGAAGCGCTACGGCACGCTCGACGTCGTCAGCGGCGGCCGACTCGTCCTCGGGCTGGGCGTGGGCAGCCTGCGCGAGGAATTCGACCTGCTCGGCGCCCATTTCGACGACCGGGGCGCCCGCGCCGACGACGCCCTCGCGGCGCTCCGTGCGTCGCTGTCACAACCTCGGCCCGAGTACCACGGCACGTTCTACGACTTCGACGGCGTCGTCGTCGAACCGCACGCCGTCCAGCCGCGGGTTCCGCTGTGGATCGGGGGACGGACTCTGCGATCCCTGCGCCGCGCGGTGACGCTCGGCGACGGGTGGGTGCCGTTCGGCCTGTCGCTCGACGAGTTGTGCACGCTGCTCGCCAGAGTCGACCTCCCCGAGGGTTTCGAGGTGGTCCTCAGCGCCGGCGCGCCCCTCGATCCGATCGGCTCCCGCGACACCGTGACCCGCGCCCTCGAACGACGACGCGACGCCGGCACCACCGTCGTCAGCGCCACCCTCGCGTCCACGAGCGCAGCCCACTACTGCGAGCAACTGGAGGCCCTCCGGCAGCTGGGCGACGAACTCGACCTCTCCTTCCGCACCGCAACCGAAGACAGGATCCGTCCATGACCGGCACCGAAGAACTCGTCCGCGCACTCGCCGAACGCGTCACCGCGCTCGAAGACAAGCTCGCCATCCTCGAGCTGATGACCGCCTACGGTCCCGCCATCGACAGCGGTTCGGCCGACGCGGTCGCACGCCTGTGGACCGAGGACGGTGTGTACGACGTCGACACCGGGGTGATGCGCGGGCATGCGGCCATCACGGCGATGGTGCAGTCGCAGGCGCACCAGGGCTGGATCGGCGGCGGCTGCGCGCACATGCTCGAGCCCGGGCACGTGCGCGTCGACGGTGACACCGCGGTGGCCACGTGCAAGTCGCAGCTGATCATTCACGACGACGACGGATTCCGCGTCCACCGGAYCACCGCCAACCGGTGGGAGCTCGCCAAGATCGACGGCGAGTGGAAGGTGACCCGGCGCGTCAATCGGCTGCTCGACGGTCGCGAGGAGGCGCGCACCCTGCTGGCGGCTGGGGTGCGCGCCTGAACACTTGGACTGCCACACCGACACGAGGCCCGCAGATGCTGCGGGCCTCGTGGTCGGGCAAGGAAACTGTCAGGCGACCATCTCCGACTTCGGCGACGCCACGTCGACCGGACGCTCGATCTTGTTGCGGATGAGGAGAAGTCCCATCACCGAGGCCAGCAGTCCGGCGACGGCGAGTGTGAAGAAGGCGTAGACGAAGCCCCTCTCCGAGTACTGCGCGGCGCGGCCCACCAGCACGACACCGGGGATCGCGACGATGGCGATCATCACCTGACTGCCGATCGCACTACCCAGCGAGCCGGAGAGGTTCAGCATCCCGCCTGCAATTCCCTGCGTCTGCGCGGGCACGGTGCGCATGATGAGGTTCGGCAGCGTCGCCGATGCGGAACCGAGCCCGAGGCCGATCACCAACTGCCCGAACATCATCTGGACCGTCGAGTCGTGCAGGGTGGCGAGCAGGAACGATCCGAGCGCGAGGGACGCGCCGCCGAACACCAGAACCGGTGCCGGGCCGATGCGGCGGGTGAAGTATCCGCCGACCGGGCCCGCGATCATCGACACGACGCCCGTGGGGACGGTGTAGATGGCGACGGCGAGTGCGGTGACTCCGAATCCGTAACCGAGACCGAGGTCGGGATCGGTCATCACGAACATCGGGATGAGCATCGAATGGCTGACCAGGACGAACTGGACGAAACCGCTGGCGGCCAATGTTTTCGCGACGGGTCCGTGCTTCAGCATCTGCAGGTCGATGAGCGGTTCCTTCGGCGTGCGTTCGTAGAGCAGCCAGCCGGCGAGGATGGCGAGCCCGCCGCCAACGCACAGCAATGTCTGCGGGGCCGTGTACCCCCACGCGGTGGCCTTGCCGATACCGAACAGCAGCACGAATGCGCCGAGGCCGAGGATGGCCGCGCCGAGCACGTCCAGCTTCGATCGCGTCCGCAGCGTGGTCTCGGGAACGAAGATCGCGACCGCGATTCCGACGACCKCCACGTGGAGGAGTTGCGCCCAGAACACGCCGGTGTAGCCGAAGTGGTCGATGAGGTAACCGCCGATGATCGGGCCGAGGATGGTGCTGGCGCCCATTCCGGTGGCGACGAATCCCACGGCCACGGGAATGATCGACGGGGGCAGAATGTCTCGGATCAACCCGTAGGCGAGCACGAGGATCGCCATGCCCGCACCCTGCAAGCCGCGGCCCACGAGGAAGAGTTCGAAGTTGGGGGCCAGCGCGCCGAGTAGTGAGCCGGCGCCGAACACCGCGGCGGACACGAGCATCATCCGCTTCTTGCCGTAGATGTCGCCGAGTTTGCCGACGAGCGGAGTCGAGGCGGCAAGCATCAGGGTGACGATCGTGATCACCCAGCCGACGTTCGCGGTGCCGAAGTGTTTCGCGATCTCCGGCAGCGCCGGGGTGACGAAGTTGTAGGCGAGCGGGATGACTTCGACCAGAAGGATGATCAAGGCCAGCAGGGCGAACGCCTTCCCGCGTGAGAGCGGTGCGCGCTCCGCCTCACCTGGGGACAGGGGCATGTTATGCATATGTGGCTCCGGGGGATTCGAGAGGATCAGCACGCCCAACCTGGCATGCCGCCCAGTGACGTCGACCACAGTTCCCACTCACCGAGACCTGCCCGCAGCCGGTGTCGTCGATGCCGAATCAGCAGGGAAAGTAGAAAACATTCCCCCATTGAATCGTGCCTATGTAGTGACTGATCAGTAGTTCGTGCGATACAACTAGAATGAAATCTAATTCTTCTCGCAATCAGGAGTTCCCATGACGGAATCACTCAGCCTCGCCGGACGCACCGCCGTCGTCACCGGCGCGGGCGCAGGCCTCGGCCGGGCCGAAGCCCTCGCACTCGCCGCCGCAGGCGCGGCAGTCGTCGTCAACGACATGGGCGACGGCGCACACGCGGTGGCCGCGGAGATCGCGGCAGCAGGCGGCCGCGCCACCGCCGTGACCGGCGACGTCTCCGACTGGTCGCTGGGCGAACGCCTCGTGCACGAGGCCGTCCGCACATTCGGATCGATGGACATCCTCGTCAACAACGCCGGAATCCTGCGCGACAAGATGATTTTCAACCTCTCCGAATCCGACTGGGACGAAGTCATCCGCGTCCATCTCAAGGGGCACGCCGCCACGTCGCGGGCCGCGGCCGTGCACTGGCGCGAGGCGAGCAAGACCGCCGGAGGCCCCGTGTACGGGCGGGTCGTCAACACATCGTCCGAGGCGTTCCTGTTCGGATCGGCGGGCCAGCCCAACTACTCGGCCGCGAAGGCCGGGATCACCGCGCTCACACTGTCGACGGCACAGGGCCTCTCGCGTTACGGGGTGCGCGCCAACGCGATCTGCCCGCGCGCCAGGACGGCCATGACCGCCGACGCGTTCGGCGAGAACACGGCCGACGCGGGACCCGACCCCCTGTCCCCCGGCCGGGTCGCCACGCTCGTCCACTACCTGTCCTCCCCCGCCTCCGACGAGATCAACGGGCAGGTGTTCGTCGTGTACGGCAAGATGGTCGCGCTGATGGCAGCGCCGAAGGTCGAGAACCGCTTCGACGCAGCAGGTTCCGCCTTCTCACCCGAGGAGCTCGAGGAGCATCTCACACCCTATTTCGCCGGCCGCGGACCGCACGAGAACTATGCCGCGTTCAGCGTCGCCGAACTGGAGAAGGTCGCGCTGGCGACCGGCGACACCGCCGGTGTCTGAGCCACACCCGCAGAAGGAGCACACGATTAGGCTGCACGGAAAGACGGCGATCGTGACGGGCGGCGCCGGAGGCATCGGCCGCGCCGTGACGACGGTGTTCGTCCGCGAGGGCGCCAACGTCCTGTTCGTCGACATCGACGACGAACGCGGCAAGGATCTCGAGCAGGAACTGGGATCGTCCGCTCGCTTTCTGAACGCCGACATCTCCCGGCGCGAGTCCGCCGAGCAGATCCGGGACGCCGCCGTCGCCGCGTTCGGATCCGTGGACGTGCTGGTCAACAACGCCCACGCCTCCCGGCAGGCACTGCTGATCGACCACACCCAGGAGATGTTCGATCTCTCGTTCCGGACCGGGTTCTATCCGGTCGTGCACCTCATGCAGGCCTGCTACGAGCAGTTGAAGGCGGCGAAGGGTTCGGTGATCAACTTCGCGTCCGGGTCCGGGCTCGACGGCATGCCCACCCAGACGTCGTACGCCGCGGCGAAGGAAGCGATCCGCGGCGTCAGCCGGGTGGCGGCCAACGAGTGGGCGGCCGATCAGATCCGGGTGAACGTGATCTGCCCGTTCGCCGCGACCGAGGGCGTCCTCGCCTGGCAGGAACGATTCCCCGAACGCGCCGCCGCGTCCGTGGCGAAGGTTCCGCTCCAGCGGATCGGCGATCCCGAGACCGACATCGCGCCCGTCGCGGTGTTCCTCGCGTCCGAAGATTCGCGGTACATGACCGGACAGACACTGATGGCGGACGGCGGCCGCATCAAGCTGCGCTGATCCGCCCGGACAGGAGAACGACGATGGAAGACTTCGAGGGCCGGGTCGCCCTGATCACCGGCGGTGCCCGCGGTCAGGGCCGCAGCCACGCGGTCGCACTGGCGGAACGCGGAGCAGACATAGTTCTGTGCGACCGCTGCGAGGACAGCCCGGCCGTGAACTATCCCCTGGCCACTGCCGCCGATCTCGACGAAACCGCGGAACTGGTGCGCGCCACCGGTCACCGGTGCATCACCGCCGAGGCGGACACCGCGGACCGGGCGGCGATGGACGCATTGGTCGCGGAGGCGGAGTCCGAGTTCGGGAGAATCGACGTCGCGGTCGCGAATGCCGGCGTCTCGGTGGCCGCACCGGTGCAGTCGCTCACGCAGGAACAGTGGTCGGAGGCGATCGGTTCCAACCTCACCGGCGTCTTCAACACCGTGGGAGCGGTGGCGCCCGGCATGATCCGGCGGGGATACGGCCGGATCGTCACCATCTCGTCGATGCTCGGCCGGGCCGGCAACACCAACATGGCAGCGTACGCGGCGTCGAAGTGGGGCGTCATCGGGCTCACCAAGAGCGCGGCGCTCGACCTCGCCCCGCACGGCATCACGGTGAATGCGATTGCGCCGGGAAACATCTCGACACCGATGATTCACAACGACGCCCTCTACCGGATGATGCGTCCCGACCTCGACGCGCCCGCAGCGGAGGACGTGGAACCGGTGTTCCGCAGCCTGCACGCCCAACCGGTGGCGTGGCTGGACGCCGCCGAGATCACCCGGGTCGTACTGTTCCTCGCCGCCGAGGGCAGCGCACACATCAGCGGCATCGTCCTGCCCGTCGACGCGGGCAATGCCGCGCGCGGCCTGTGAGTACTTATTAACCGCCCGACGTTGATAAGTACTCACGGGCGCTATTGGTCAAGGCTTTGATTACACCCGTTCGGCCGCTAACCTGTGCTCATGCCCGAGGAGACGACCGACCAGAGCAACCTGGACTTCCTGTCCTTCGTGGACTTCGCGGTAGGCAAGACCGTCGACGAACTGCCAGAGGTCGACCCGGTGTCCATGCGGCTGGTTCTCGCGCTGCACCGCGTGACCAGTGCCCTCGTCTACGACCTCGAGTCGACGGTCCACCGGCCCAGCGGGTGGAGCTGGCCTGGGTTCCGGGTGCTGTTCGTGTTGTGGCTCGCCGGACCGTGCGAGGCCAAGCGGGTGGCCTCACTGTCGGGGATGAGCAGGTCTGCCGTGTCGGCGCTGGTGAACACGCTCGAGCGCGACGGCCTCGTGACACGGCGACCGTCCGCAGGCGACCGCCGGGCGGTCGACCTCGAGCTGACCGACGCCGGGCACGACGCCATCGTCAGCACGTACTCGGCGCACAACAAGCGCGAGCAGACGTGGACCGAGACGCTGACACCGTCGGAACGGCTCGTCCTGATCGGGTTGCTGGAGAAGCTGGCGTCGGGCACCGCCGCCCGCGAAGCCGTCAAACGCAGTTGAGGTAGACGATGGTCGTGAGCAGTCTCATCCGTCCGGGGGAACAGCGCCTCGTCTCGTTCGACGAGTTCCGCGAGTCGGTGAGCGACGCGTTCGTCCCCCTCGAGATGACGTCGGCAGACCACGACGACTTCCGTGGCGTCATCCGCGGCGCGACGGTCGGTGCGGTCCGGATCAGCGAGGTCACGGCCGCCCCGCACGTTATTCGGCGAACGCCCCGGACCATCCGCGCCGCCAACCCCGATTACTTCAAACTCGGACTGCAGGTGCGCGGGAACAGCGTCCTGAGCCAGGACGGCCGCGAAACCGCGCTCGCCCCCGGCGACTTCGCGATCTACGACACGACCCGGCCGTATCAGCTGTCGTTCGACGACCGCTTCCGGATGCTGGTCGTGATGTTCCCCCGGCACCTCCTCCGCGTTCCGCCCGACGGCATCGCCCAGCTCACCGCACGCCGTGTGCCCGGCAGACAGGGGCTCGGTGCCGTCGTCACCCCACTGTTGCGCGGGCTCGGCGAGCAGATCGCCGACGCCTCCCCCACCGTCGCGGTGCACCTCGGCGATGCCGTCCTCGATCTGGTCGCGGCCGCGTTCGCGGAGCAACTTCACCTCGCCGGCGGGGTGCTCCCGCAGTCGCGCGGGGACGCACTGCGCGCCAAGGTGACCGCCTTCCTCGACGAGCGGCTCGCCGACCGGGAACTGGATCTGCACTCGATCGCCGCCGCGCATCACATCTCGGTGCGGCACCTGCAGAAGATGTTCGAAGCCGACGGCGACACGGTCAGCGGATGGATTCGACGCCGTCGCCTCGAGCAGTGCCGACGCGATCTCGCCGATCCCCGTTACCGCGACCTACCCGTCTCGGCCATCGGTGCCCGCTGGGGTTTCGCCGACGCCGCCCACTTCTCCCGGCTGTTCAAGAACGCGCACGGATCGACACCCGGCCGATACCGCGCCGACGCCACACCGGTCACCGAGTCGACGCGTCCGACCCGATGATCTCCGCGATCTCGTCGACGTGCACGGGCCTGCGCCAACTGTCCCAGCCCACGTGGATCTGCCGTGGGTGCACGGACGGGTCGAGCACGCAGTCCTGGTGAGTGTGCCCGTGCAGCAACCAATCTCCCTCGTCCTGCAGCCGGTACTTCACGCCCCGGTCCTCCGCGGTGTGGTCGCCGACGTACGGGAAATGGGAGAGCAGCACGGTCTCGCTCGCGAGCTTCCGCCGCGCGAACAACTGTACCGACGCAAACGTCTCCAGGAACACCCGTTGCCGGACGTGACTGTTGCGGTTCGCCATCGGGTGGCACGAGTCGTGATTGCCGGGGATCAGATGCAGTTCGACGTTCCGCGTCCGCGCGAACTCGCCCAGTGCGCGCAGCGCCCAGTCCTCGGCGGCCTTACCACCGACGGTGATGTCGCCGAGTATCCAGAGTTGATCGCCGCTCCCGACGGCGGTGCCGAGCGCGTCGAGAATGGATTCGTCGTGCGCGTCGATCTCCGCCTCGAAGCCCCGGATCTCCACCAGCCGTGCGTGACGAAGGTGCAGGTCGGACGTGAACCACACGCTCATGCCAGGAACCGCGACCGCAGTTCCGCGAAGAACGCCGCCGACAACCGCTCGAAGTCGTCGGCGCTCACACGGATCCGGTCGCCGATCTCGAGCTTCAGAACGGACTGGCCGGAGACATACTTCAGGACGCTGATGCCGCGCAGGATCCCGTCGTTGTTCATCAACGAGTCGGCAATGATCTCGACTTCGTTGAGCGGGTTCCCGTCCTTGCCCGTCACCGCCCGGATCCGATGGACGAAGTAGCGGTCCAGCACCAGGACCATGTTGTCGAAGAACAGTGGCTCAAAGTCCTCGAGTGCGGCGAAGACCTTCTTGCCCGTGACCTCGCCCGCAATCGCCCCCGTCAGCGACGTGTACGCGGCGACCTGCTCCGCGACGGACGCCTCGGCATGATCGATTTCTTCCTTCGTGTAGTTCTTCCGTCCGAGCACTTCGCCGTCTCCTTCGATGCACCGGGTGTCGGATCGACACGCCGAACTCCCAGACCAGCAGTGTTCCACCTTCCACATCCCAGCAGATGAGGGTTCGAGGTGCGATACTCCCGGGTGGCTCATGCCTCGTATCACCCGGCAACCGAGAAGTCCGGAAGGATGCACCGATGAAGGTCACGATTGCACGAACCGTAGGTATCGCCGCCGCTGTCGCCGGCGCGGGTCTCCTCGCCGCCCCCACCGCGTCCGCGGCACCCGAAGACGTCACGGTCGACATCGGCGTCGACGGGAATGCGGTCATCATGGACGTCCGGTACGACGTGTCCGGGGCAGTGGTGTGCGTGATGAACATCGTCCCCGTCGACGGAACCGTGCCTGCCGCCACCGTGGGCCCGACCGTCGTGATGGGCGGAGACGACGGCGAACTGCGGGCCACCGTCGACCCCGGCGAGTACGCGGTGCAATGGTCCTGCTCGAGCGTGCCGTCTTTCGAGCAGTGGGGAAGCGTCCCGCCGCTGAACAACGGCACCGTCGAACCCACCGTCGTCACCGTGACCGAGACGTCGGGGCCGGGCGGCGGAGGCTCGTCCGGCAGTCCGTTCGGCAGCTGACGGACCGTGCGTACGTGAGCGGCGAAGCGTGTTCGAGCACTCTTTCGCACTCACGTACGCGGGAATGGCGAACTTCTTGGACCGGCGCGTAACGAAACCGCTGCGATTGGGGATTGACAGTACGGAATCCCGCAACGGACAGGAACCCTCCGCCATGGCTACCGTCACGCACATCGATATCGCTCGCGCCCGCCGCTCCCGTCGGGTTCTCTTCATCGGCAACCCCACGCGGTACAAAGAGGTGTCCCACTGGGCGATGGTCAAGCAGTGGATGGTGGTCCACGGACTCGAGCCCGTCCGGAAGATCGACGGCCCCGCGCTCTGCGCGATCGTCACCGAGGACGTCCTCGACGGAATCGGCTCACCCCAGGACGCACTGACCGTTCAGCACGCCCGTGAGCAGGGCATACCGGTCATCAGCGTCCACGACAGCACCCAGATCTGGCAGGCCACGGCCCGCGTCCGCGCGTCCATCGCGCGATCCGGCGGCAGTGCACACCCGAGCCCGCACCACCAGGGCGCCTGAGGTAGGCCGGGCCCGGCCGTCATGGTCGATTGGGACGGCGAAGGCTACGCCGATGTCGGCGCCCTCCAGCGCGCCGTCGCGGAGAAGTCGATCGCGGACCTCGCCCTCGCGGGCAGTGAACGGGTGCTCGACGTGGGATGCGGCGACGGCTTCGTCACGCTCCGGATCGCCGAACGGCTCCCCGGCGGCTCGGTGGTCGGAGTGGACGCGTCGCCGCGGATGATCGCGAAGGCCCAATCCAGAGCACTGCCGGACGGCACCCGCGCCGAGTTCCGTACCGCCGATGCACGCGCCCTCCCGTTCGATGGCGCGTTCGACGTCGCGGTGTCCTTCAACGCCCTGCATTGGGTCCCCGACCTGCAGGTGGCACTGGCCGGAATCGCCCGCAGCGTCGTGGACGGCGGGCGTGTGATCATCCAGATGGTGTGCGCGAGCCAACGGACCAGTGTCGAAGACGTTTTGATGGCCGCGGCGGCACGCCCGCGATGGGCCGAGTTCTTCACCGACTTCACGGCGCCGTTCATCCACATCGAACCGCAGAAGTTCCGCGACGTCGCGAAGGCAGCAGGACTCGGCACCACCGACCTCGTCGTGCGCGACGTCGAATGGGATTTCGGTTCCCGGGAAAAATTCGCGCGGTGGTGCACCGTCGGATCCACCGACTGGACCACGCACCTCGACGACGCAGCCGTGCCGGAGTTCATGGACGACGTCGTGCGCGAGTACGAGCAGATCGCCGGCCGCCCCGGGCTGTTCCTGTTCACCCAGATGCGGGCGGAACTCGTCCGCACGCCCTGACCCGCCGAAGCACGCCTGCACGGTGGTGCCCCCAGTCGGACTCGAACCGACACTGGGCGGATTTTAAGTCCGCTGCCTCTGCCAATTGGGCYATAGGGGCTACCGGTCGCCGAGGGTGTCCCTCGGCGACCGTGCGCAGATCACCCTAGCTCAGGCGATCGACAATGCGATTCCGTCGAGGATGTCGTGTTCGCTGACGACGAGTTGGTCGATACCGGCCTTCTTCTCGAATGCGTCGGCCAGTGCGAGGGTCACGATCGCGCCGCCGCCGATGACGTCGACCCGCCCCGGGTGCATCGGGCCGAGGGCGGCCCGTTCGGTGTGGGTCATGGCGATCAGCGAGTTGCAGACCTCCCGCAGCCGGGGCATCGGGATGCGGGAGAGATGCACCTGCTCGGCGTCGTATTCAGGCAGTTCTTTGGCGAGCGCGGCGATGGTGGTCATCGTTCCGGCGACGCCGACCCAGGTGTGGGCCTGTTCGACGGGGACACGCGCGAACGCCTCGTCCAGGCGGTCCTGCGCGAACGCGCGGGCCTCCTCGACCTGTGCGGGTGTCGGCGGATCGTCATGGAGGCAGCGCTCCGTGATGCGCACGCACCCGATGTCGGTGGAGAAGGCAGCGTGGACGCCGGATTCGTCGCCCAGCACCACTTCGGTGGAACCGCCGCCGAGGTCCACGACCACGAACGGTCCCTGCGACGGATCGAGTTCCCCGACGGCCCCGTTGAACGACAGCCGTGCTTCCTCGTCGCCGGTGATGACCTCGGCCCCGGCGCCGGGGATTACGGCGCCCAGCACCTCGCGGGTCATCGAGAAGAAGTCTTCCCGGTTGGATGCGTCGCGGGTGGCGGACGTGGCCACCATGCGGACGGCGGTGGCGCCGGCGTCCGCGATCATTCCGGCGTACTCGCTCAACGCGACTCGGGTGCGTTCGATGGCCTCGGGCGCCAGGCGCCCGGTGGCGTCCACGCCCTGTCCCAGCCGGACGACGCGCATCTCGCGACACACGTCGTGCAGTGCGCCCTGCTCGTCGACGTCGGCGACGAGCAGACGGATGGAGTTCGTGCCGCAGTCGACGGCGGCGACGCGCGTCACTGCTCGGGACTTTCGACGTCGTCGATGCCGGGCCAGTCCGCGGGAATCGCGGTGCCCCTCAGCTTTCCGCCTGCCGCGGACGCGGCGAGTGCCACCGACTCGTCGCCCAGCGGGTTGACGCCCGGCCCCTTCGCCAGCGAGTGGGCCATCAGCACGTGCAGGCATTTGACGCGCTCGGGCATTCCGCCGCCGGTGAAGTCAGTTCCGAGGGGCTCGATGGCGTCGCGCTCGGCGAGATACGACTGGTGGGCGCGCAGGTACGCGGCCGCAAGCTCCGGATCCTGTCCGAGACGCTCGGTCATCTCACGCATCACCCCGGCAGACTCCTGCCGGCTGGCCTCCGCGGTCAGTCGCGGATCGGTCAGGTAGTACAGCGTCGGAAACGGTGTTCCGTCGGGAAGTTTGGGCGCGGTCTTCACGACGCCGGGCGTGCCGTCGGGACTGCGGTACGCGATCTCGAGCACTCCCCGCGGTTCGCGGCCCAGCTGGGCGGCGACGGCGTCGAGGTCTTCCTGCGGCACGGGGCTGGACGGGTCGGACGAATTAGTCACCCGGTGGGTTCTCCTGGTTCTGGCGGTACGGGCGGCGGCACCACGGGGGGCGCCGGAGCCGGTGCCGGCCGCACCTCGGGCGCGGCCGGCGGTTCTGAAATGGTCTTCCACAGGTCGGAGTACCAGGGGCCTGCCATCTCGGCGTCCTTCTCCTCCTGCTTCTCCGGCTCCTTGTAGTCGCCGGGCAACTGCACCTGGAACGGGGTGTCGCCGGGCTTCACCCACCGGAGCCGGCCGCGTGCCTGCGCCTCGATGTAGGCGGGGTCGGAGTAGCGCTCCTCGAGGATCCGCAGCTCCTGAAGATCCTTCTCGAGCTGAACCTGTTCCGCCGCAATACGATCCGCTTCCCCACGCTGGGTGAGGTAGTTGCGCAGCGGGACCGCGAGGGTGAGCGCGAGAAGCAGCACGACCATGACGAGGACGAGCGCCTTGCCCGTCGACAGTCCGAGGATCGTGTGCTCGGAGCGAATTGCGCGGGCGGCCCCGGCCGCTCCTACCCGTCTCGGGTGGGCGCGACCGGGGAGCACCTTGCCGGTGTCGGAGCCGTCGACGGCGTCCGGTTTGCCGTCGGCCTGCCCCGGCGTCGTCGACTTGGTGGTGCGGGGGCGCCGCGCTCCGCCGGGAGTGCCGTCCGCCCGGTTTCCGCGGGCCCGTTCACCACGCCCGGAGCCCCGGCCGCCCGGACTTGCTCCGGACGACCGCGGCCTGCCGCGCTGTGCCACCTACTCCAACACCCCTTACTCGACTGTCGAACGTCAGCCTTCGAACGCGAACCGCGGGAACGCGACCTCGCCGGCGTAGCGGGCGGCGTCGCCCAGGTTCTCCTCGATGCGCAGCAGCTGGTTGTACTTGGCGACGCGCTCGCTGCGGGCGGGAGCACCGGTCTTGATCTGACCACTGCCCACGGCGACCGCGAGGTCGGCGATGGTGGTGTCCTCGGTCTCACCGGACCGGTGGCTCATCATCGTCTTGTAGCCGTTGCGGTGCGCGAGGTCGACGGCGTCGAGGGTCTCGGTCAGCGTGCCGATCTGGTTGACCTTCACCAGCAAAGCGTTCGCGGCGCCCTTGACGATGCCCTCTTCCAGGCGCTCCGGGTTGGTGACGAACAGGTCGTCACCGACGAGCTGGACCTTGTTGCCGATCTGATCGGTCAGGGCGACCCAGCCGTCCCAGTCGTCCTCGTCCAGCGGATCCTCGATGGACACGATCGGGTACGCGTCGACCAGCTCGGCGTAGAACGCCGACATCTCGGCCGCGGTCCGATTGCTGCCCTCGAACTTGTAGCCGGTGCCGTCGGTGTAGAACTCGGTGGCGGCGACGTCGAGTGCCAGTGCCACGTCCGTGCCCAGGACCAGGCCCGTCTTGCCGATGGCGACGCTGATCAGGTCCAGTGCTTCCTTGGTGCCCGCGACGTCGGGGGCGAAGCCGCCCTCGTCACCGAGACCGGTGGCCAGGCCCTTCTCCTTCAGCACCGCCTTGAGGGCGTGGTACACCTCGGCGCCCCAGCGCAGCGACTCCTTGAACGTGGCGGCACCGATCGGGGCGACCATGAACTCCTGGACGTCGACACCGGTGTCGGCGTGCGCGCCACCGTTGAGGATGTTCATCATCGGGACGGGAAGGACGTGGGCGTTGGGGCCGCCGACGTAACGGAAGAGATCCAGACCCGACGACTCGGCGGCCGCGCGGGCCACCGCCAGCGACGCACCCAGGAGCGCGTTGGCGCCCAGACGCGACTTGTCCGGGGTGCCGTCGGCGTCCAGCAGGGCCTGGTCGACGGTCCGCTGCTCGGTGGCGTCGATCCCGATGATGGCCGGAGCGATCTCGCTCAGGACGGCCTCGACGGCCTTCTCGACACCCTTGCCGCCGTACCGGTCGCCGCCGTCTCGCAATTCGACGGCCTCGTGCTCACCGGTCGATGCGCCCGACGGAACCGCGGCGCGAGCGAAACTTCCGTCGTCGAGCAGCACCTCGACCTCCACCGTGGGG